>UROR01000033.1 GCA_900549535.1 uncultured Collinsella sp.
CGGCAAATGCCGTCAGGGCATCGGGCTCGGCCAGGATAATGTCGCCCTCCATGGCGAAGCTCGCGGTTACGCCTCCGGTCGTGGGGTCGGTGAGCACCGTGATATACAGGCCGCCCGCCTCGCTGTGGCGCCTAACCGCCGCAGAAATCTTGGCCATCTGCATAAGCGATGTCACGCCCTCTTGCATGCGCGCACCGCCCGAGACGGTAAAGCCGACAACTGGCAATCCCAGCTCGGTCGCACGCTCAAATGTGCGACAGATCTTCTCGCCCACCACGGAACCCATCGAGCCCATCATAAAGTTGGCGTCCATAAAGAAGAACGCGGTATCGCAACCGCAGATTTTGCCCCTGCCGCACACAACGGCGTCGCGCTCGCCCGAACGCTCGCTCACGCTCTTGAGCTTGTCGGCATAGCCGGGAAACGAGAGGAAATCCTCCGACGCCAGATTAGCATCCCATTCCTCAAACGTGCCCTCGTCGACCGTCATGCGCATGCGCGTGCGACCGCTCACGCGGAAGTGTTTGCCGCAACGAGGGCAGACCTCGAGGTTGTCGTGTAGGCGTGCCTCATCGATTACGCGGCGGCACTCCGGGCACTTGATAAACACGTGGCGCGCGGGAAACTCGGCGCACGACTCGGTCATCGGCCCCTCGAGGACGTTGACCGTCTTCGCTTTTCTATTCATCAGCATAGAGATGCCCCATCAGATCGGTGTGATACATGCCCGACAAGAACTCGTCGTTTGCCAGCACGTCGAGCTGAAGCTCGCTGTTTTCGCTCACGCCCTCAATCACGAGCTCGCCCAGGGCCGAGCGCATCTTGCGAATGGCGCCGTCGCGCGTGGGCGCACACACGATGAGCTTGCCGAGCATGGAATCGTAGTACGGCGGGACTTTCGCGCCGGTAAACATGGCGGAATCCCAGCGCACGCGCGGACCACCCGGCACACGCAACGCGGTGATCGTTCCGCATGACGGCAGAAAGTCCGGCGTTTCGGCATTGATGCGGCACTCCATGGCGTGGTTGCGGACTGGCATGTCCTCCTGCTCAAAGGGCAGAGGCTGGCCGGCTGCCACGCGCAGCTGCCACTTGACCAAGTCGGTATCGGTCACAAACTCCGTAACCGGATGCTCCACCTGCAAGCGCGTGTTCATTTCCATAAAGTAGAAATTGCCGTCGTCCGAATACAGGAACTCGATGGTACCGGCTCCTTCGTAGCCGACGGCACGAGCCAGGTCGCGCGCGGCTTTGTGCATGCGAGCACGGATGTCATCGTGTCCGTCGAGGCACGGCGCGGGGCTCTCCTCGATCAGCTTTTGGTTGCGGCGCTGCACCGAGCACTCGCGCTCGCCGAGCGAAAACACATGGCCCTGCTTATCGGCCATAATCTGCACCTCAACATGGTGCGCCGGCGCGACGAACTTCTCCATGTAGCACTCGCCGTCGCCAAAAACGGCCTCGCCCTCGGCACGCGCCTCGATAAACGCCTTTGCCGCATCTTCCACGCGCTCGACCTTGCGAATGCCGCGGCCGCCACCGCCGGCACGCGCCTTAATAAGCACGGGGCAGCCAATGCGCTCGGCCTCGGCCGTCGCCTCCTCGGGACTTTTGAGCAGATCGCAACCCGGCACGATGGGCACGCCCGCCGCAGCAGCCGTTCGACGTGCGGCGTCCTTGTCGCCCATGCTGTCGATCACCTCGGCCGAAGGACCGACAAACGCCAGGCCATACTTGTCGCAGTCTCGCACGAAGCACGCCTTCTCGGAGAAAAAGCCATAGCCGGGATGAATTGCCTTAGCTCCCGACTTTACGGCACAGGTGAGCACGGCATCGTCGTTGAGGTAGCTCTCGGCAAGACGCGGGCCGCCGATGCAATACGCCTCGTCGGCAAGCTGCACGTGCAACGCGTCCGCATCGACCGTGGAATAAACGGCGACGGTCTTGATGCCCATATCGCGGCACGCGCGGATAACACGGACCGCGACTTCGCCGCGGTTGGCGATGAGCACTTTGTCGAACATGAAAACTTCCCTACTTTTCGTGCATGAGTGCAAAAGACATATCGGCGCGGCAGCAAACCTCACCGTTAACGCTCGCAGTACCTGTCGCAAAGCGGAACGGCCCGCGCGCACGCGTGATGGAGCACACCAGATTCACCGTGTCGCCCGGGCGCACCGGACGCTTAAAGCGCACCTTGTCCAGACTCGTGTAGAACGGCGTCGCGCCGCGCGCCTCCTCATCGCCCATCAGCAGCACGCAGCAGTTCTGGGCGAGCATCTCGCACTGAATCACGCCGGGGACCACCGGGTTTCCCGGAAAATGCCCCTGCAAAAAGTACTCGTCGCCCGTAATCGTGATCTTGCCGTGGGCCTCGTCGCCCACCAGCTCGGCTTCGTCAAGCAAAAGCATCGGCTCGCGATGCGGCAACAGCTTCTTGAGCTCTTCTTTGTTCATGAACATCACCTATCCGATCCTCATGAGGCAGCTGCCAAACTCCACGAGGTCGCCGTCGACCACGCAGATCTCGAGCACCTCGCCGTCTGCCTCGGCCGTCACCTCGTTGAGAACCTTCATGGCCTCGATGATGCAGAGGGTCTCGCCGGCCTTGACCTTGGAGCCCACGTGCACAAACGGTTCGTCGCCCGGCGCCGGGGCAGCATAGAAAACGCCGACCATGGGAGCGGTCACCTCGGTGCCCTTAGGCTCCGACACGGCGGTAGGTGTCTGCGCGGCGGGTTCCGGTGCGGTGGCAGGCATGGCGACAGGAGCCACCGCCGGAGCAGTCACGGCACCCGGCATAGGCATGGGCACGGCGACCGGCTGCGTGGCGCTCGCGCGCTCGAGTTCGACCGCGGTGCCATCGGGCTCCTCAACGCGTACGCGCGTGAGGCCGCGGTCCTCCATAACATCGGCTATCTCGGCAATTCTTTTGGAATCCATGCTCTAGCTCCTCGTATATCTACGCAGCGCGATGGCGGCGTTGTGCCCGCCAAAGCCCAGGTTGGTCGAAAGCGCCCAGGTAAGATCGGCGCGAACCGCGCGATTAGGCGTGTAATCAAGATCGCAGGCGGGATCGGGTGTGTGGTAGTTAATGGTCGGGGGCACCACGCCCTGCTCGAGCGCCATGGCGCAGGCCATGACCTCGATGGCGCCCGTGGCACCGATCATGTGGCCGGTCATCGACTTGGTCGACGAGACGTGCGCGGCGCGCGCCGCATCCTCGCCAAGCGCACGCTTAATGCCCGCCGTCTCGGACGAATCGTTGAGCTTGGTCGAGGTGCCGTGAGCGTTGATGTAGAGGCCCTCGGAAGGCTTAACGTCGCCCTCGGCCACCGCCAGCGATATCGCACGGGCGATGCCTGCCGCGTCCGGGTCGGGACTCGTGATGTGGTAGGCATCATCGGTGTTGCCGTAACCCACGACCTCGGCATAAATGTGCGCACCGCGCGCCTGCGCATGCTCCATGCTCTCGAGTGCCAGCACGCAGGCGCCCTCGCCCATCACAAAGCCGTCGCGGTCTGCATCGAACGGGCGGCAAGCCGTCGACGGGTCAGGATTAGTGGTGAGAGCACGGCAGGATGTAAAGCCCGCAACGGCATCGGGGATGATTGCGGCCTCGGCGCCGCCGGCGAGAATCGCATCGGCATAACCATGCTTGATGGCGCGGAACGCCTCGCCCACGGCATGTGCCGAGGTCGCGCAGGCGGTCACCACGGGCAGGGTCGGGCCCTTTGCCTTGTGGCGGATTGCGATATTGCCCGAAGCCATATTGGGGATCATCATCGCGATCATATAGGGCGATGCACGGCGAGGCCCCCGATCGGCAATCGTGTGGACGTTGTCGACGAGTGTCTGCATGCCGCCCACGCCTGAACCCACGTAGACGCCCAGGCGCTCGTGATCGATGGCGCCCTCGACATCAAAGCCCGCATCGTGCATGGCCTCGTCCGACGCTGCCAGGGCAAACTGAACGCAGGGGTCCAGGTGCTTGGCGTCACGCTTGCCAAAGTACTCGTTGCCGTCAAAACCCTTGACCTCGGCCGCCACCTTAACGGCAAACGCATCGGTATCGAAGTGCGTGATCGGGCCGATGCCGCACGTGCCGGCGCACATGGCCGCCCAGGTAGCAAGCGCCGTGTTACCGAGCGGCGATACGGCACCGATACCGGTGATTGCAACTCTCTGTTCCATCATGGTCTCCTCATTCAAGCCGTTGTTCGGCCCTGGTTTCTACATCGCCATTCCGCCGTCGACGCGCACGACCTCGCCCGTAATGTAGGCAGCCGCATCACTCGCCAAAAAGCGCACCACGCCGGCCACTTCCTCGGGGTGCGCCATGCGCTTTAGGGGAATCTGCTCCTCGGTTGCCGCGCGAACCTTATCCGATAGCTTTGCCGTCATATCGGTCTCGACAAACCCGGGGGCGACCGCGTTCACTCGTACGCCGCGTGGCGCAAGCTCGCGCGCCACCGCCTTGGTCAGACCGATGACGCCCGCCTTGGAGGCGGCGTAGTTGGCCTGCCCGGCATTGCCCATCAGGCCCACAACCGAGCTCATGTTGATGACGCAACCGCCGCGCTGGCGCATAAAGGTCTTGGTGAGCGCGCGCGTCGTATTGAACGTGCCCTTGAGATTGACATCGAGCACGCGGTCGAAGGCGTCATCGCCCATGCGCATGAGCAGGCCATCGCGGGTGATGCCGGCGTTGTTGACGAGCGCCCAAATGGAGCCAAAGTCGTTGAGGACCGTTTCCACGCACGCGTTGACGGCAGCGGGATCGGCCACGTCGCATTGATATGCGCGTGCCGTGGCGCCAACCGCCTCACAGGCTTCGCACGTCTCGCGCGCCGCATCGACGCTGCCGGCATAGACGACGGCGATATCAAAGCCGTCCTCCGCCAGGCCCACGGCACAAGCGCGACCGATGCCGCGCGAGCCGCCCGTGACAAGCGCCACGCGACGTGAGTCGTTGCGCTCGAGCGCGCCGTTGTTCAAGTTGCCCATGTCATTCCTTTCGGGTTACAGCCCTGTGAACTATGCGAGCTCGTCGGCAATAGCTGCGACCTGCTCGGCCGTTTCGCACGAATACACACGAACGTCGCTCAACGTACGCTTGACCAGGCCGGACAGCGTTTTGCCGGGGCCGACCTCAATAAACGTGTCGATGCCTTGATCCTGCAGAGCATGCAGCGTGTCGACCCAGTGCACGGCATGACTCACCTGGTTGGCCAGCACCTCCGATGCCGCCTGCGGGTCGGCCGGATAAGGCGCCGCCGTCATATTTGCCATAACAGGAATGAGCAACGGGGACGGCGCGTGACCGGCCTCAATATATGCAGCAAGGCCACAGGTCGCCTCGGCCATATAGGGGCTATGGAATGCACCCGACACCGCGACCTTCATGGCCCGGCCACCAGCCTCTTTTACCAGGACGTCGAGGGTCTGCAACGCATCGGGCGCTCCGGCCACAACCGTCTGCTGGGGGCTGTTGTAGTTGACCGGCCAGCAGTCCTCGCCGGTCTGTTTTGCCAAGCCCTCGACCTGCGCCGCATCGAGTTTGATGACGGCGCGCATTCCGCCGGGATGACGCTCAGCCGCCGTGGCCATAAGCGCCGCGCGCTCGCACACAAGCTCAAATCCCGCTCGCGTATCGAACGCCCCCGCAAAGGTGAGCGCGGCGACCTCGCCCAGCGAGAATCCCGCACAGGCGGCAGGCACCACGCCGCGCTCACGCAGGGCGACGGCGACAGTCAAGTCGTGCACGAACACGCAAGGCTGCGTGTTCTCAGTCTGCGAGAGCTCCTCCTTGGAGGCGCTCCGGCACTGCTCACTGGTTCCCGGACGCACCTCGTCGGCGATCGCAAACACCTCGGCAGCCGCCGGTGATGCCTCGATGAGATCGACGCCCATCGCGGGATGCTGGGCACCCTGACCGGCAAACAGAAACGCTACGCTACCCATGCGGACGCACCCTTCAGGACATGCTCAGCGCCATCGACCAGATCGTCGACGATTTCGCGTGCGCTCTGGCGTTCGTTGACCATGCCGGCAATCTGTCCGCACAAATACGAACCCTCTTCGTAATTACCGTCCTTTGCGGCTTTACGAAGCGCGCCCGTGCCCATGGCCCCAAGCTCCTCGGGGCTTGCGCCCGCCGCCTCGTTCTTGGCATACGCGTTGGTGAAGGGGCTCTTGAGGGCGCGAACCGGATGTCCCGTCGAGCGACCGGTCGCACGCGTCGACGTGTCGCCTGCCTTGAGCACCAGCTCTTTGTACTGTTCGGATACGGTGCACTCGTTTGCGACCAGAAAGCGTGTTCCCACCTGGACGCCGGCAGCGCCGAGCATAAAAGCGGCCGCCACGCCGCGGCCATCGGCGATGCCGCCAGCCGCAACCACGGGAATATCGACCGCATCGGCAACCTGCGGGACAAGTGCCATCGTCGAGGTCTCGCCAATATGGCCGCCTGATTCGGTGCCCTCGGCAACCACGGCAGTGGCTCCGCGACGCGCCACGAGACGCGCCAGCGCCACCGAAGCCACGACGGGAATAACCTTGATGCCCGCCTCGTTCCACGCCTTCATGTACTTGGTGGGATTGCCGGCACCGGTCACCACAACGGGCACCTGCTCATCAATCACCACTTGTGCGACCTCGTCGACAAACGGGCTCATGAGCATAACGTTGACGCCAAAGGGCTTATCCGTCTTGGCGCGCAGCTCGTGAATCTGATCGCGCAGCCAGTTTGCGTCGGCATTCATGGCCGCGATAATCCCTAAGCCGCCTGCCTCGGACACGGCAGACGCCAGCGAGGCGTCGGCAATCCAGGCCATGCCACCCTGGAACACGGGTTTTTCGATGCCGAGCAGATCGCAGAGAGGAGACTTGAGCATCACTACTTCTCCAATGCCGCCTCGACCGTATCGACAAACTCGCCGACCGTCTTGGGGTTCTCCTCGGTATCGAGCTCAATGCCAAACTCGTCCTCGACGGCAACGAGGATCTCGACGGTACCCAGGCTGTCGAGGCCAATCTCCTCGAGCGTGGACTCGGGCTTCATCTCGACATCGTCAAGGCCGGCGGTCTCACGGATAACGTCGCAAACGCGCTCGAATGTCTTCTGATCTGCCATGGTAGTTCTCCTTTGTTTGTGCCCCAGGGGCGTTTTCATTTCCTATGTGCAACTACTTCCAGCGAAGTAGATAGCCACCTACATCCAAGCCGGCGCCAAATCCGACCAGGGCGATGGTGTCGCCCGCGTGCAGCGCGCCGGTATTTGTCAGTCGATCGAGAGCAAGCGGAATGCAAGCGCTCGAGATGTTGCCGGTTTCACGCAACGTTCGGACCACACGGTCGTCCGGCACACCCAAGCGCTTGACCGCCTGGCTCAAGATCCGTTCGTTAGCCTGGTGGAATACAAAGTGGTCGATGTCCTCGACCGCGATGCCCGCGTCGCAGGCGAGCTTGTTGACCGTGTCGCAGATGGCATTGACGCCAAACTTGAAGACGCGACGGCCGTTCATGGACAGCACACTCTCGCCATCTGCGGAGGCCTTAAACGGCGAGGTGCCGACCAGTCCGGGAACGCGCAACGTCTCGACGTCGGGCGCCGTCGAAAGCTCAACAGCAAGGGGATTCTCTCCCCCAGCCTCTATGACCGCAGCACCCGCGCCATCGCCAAAGAGCACGCACGTGGCACGGTCGGTCCAATCGAGCGCGCGCGTCATCTGCTCGGCGGCAACGACCAGCACGTGCTTGGCGCGACCGCGGGCGATATAGCCCTCGGCGACATCGAGCGCAAATACGAAGCCGGCACAAGCCGCCGAAACGTCGAAGGCCTGACATGTGGCACCCAGGCGCTCAGCAACGGCGCACGCTTCGGCAGGAACGAGATGATCGCCCGTCGTCGTCGAGCAGACGATAAGATCCAGCTGGCTCGCATCGATTCCGGACGTCTGGAGCGCTTGCTCGCTCGCTGCCACGGCAAGGTCGTCGAGCGACTCGGTGGTGCACACATGGCGGCTCTTGATCCCCGTGCGGGTAAAAATCCACTCATCCGAGGTATCGAGGAACTCGGACAGCTCGTCATTGGAAACGCTGCGCTCGGGAAGCGCCGAGCCTGTTCCAAGAATCGTGAAACCCATCACTAACCTCCTTTGGATTGTTGACGTGTTTACATCGACCAAGAGAGGATAGCGCATTTCAGTCGTTGTTGACGTGTTAACATTAAATTGTCCAAATGCGACAAAGGCTTCACATTGTGTCTGCCTCACAACACCATTGCGTTATTCACTTATTCATTAAGGAGGTAGCAGCCGTTATGGATGCCCAATTAACGATAGTCGACGTAACCGGATCGACCAACGATGACCTGCTAGAAGCAGGAAAACAGGGTGCGCCGCACGGCACAGGACTTGCCGCACGGGCTCAGACAGCAGGACGCGGCCGACGCGGCCACAAGTGGGATTCAACCGCTGGTAACTTGTTGCTCTCGATTGTCCTACGTCCACGTGTTGATCCCGCCAAGTACTCTGGTCTTGCCGCCGTCAGCGGCTTAGCGGTGCTCGAGGCGCTCGAAAAGCAGGGTCTTGCAAACGAGATTGGCCTCAAATGGCCCAACGACCTGGTCGCGCGAGGGCGCAAACTCGGCGGCATTCTGGTCGAAGCCGCACGCGATAACGAAGGCAGCCCCTTTGCAGTCTGCGGCATTGGCGTCAATGTGAACTATGTGCCTTCGGAGGTTCCCGATGGCGGCCTGGCGGCAATTGGCCTCTCAGACCTCAACGAGAATGTTCCCGCCGTCGATGTGCTGCTCAAGGAGGTCTATTACACCGTCGTAAACGCTGTGGACGCGTGGGCTGATCTGCTCAACGCCATGAAAGAAAACACTGGACCGCTCGCGCCCGTCCACGGCGAATATGTCACTCACCTCAATTGGATCGGAGAGCACGTTATCGCCCGTTCCCCTGCCGGTGACGAGCTGGCACGCGGCATCTTTAAAACCGTCGATGCCTTTGGTCGCGCATGTATCGAAACGGAAGGCGGCTTGCGATCCTTCCATTTTGAGGAGGCATCGCTGCGTCCCTTGAGCGAATAGGGCGCTGCAGCCACCTACTCGGCAGCAATGCCCGGCAGTCCAAACCATTATTCAAACAAAAGAGCCCCGCTACCAACATGGCAGCGGGGCTCTGTAAGCTATGAGCGATATCGCTTAGAGCTTGATGTCGATGTCGACGCCAGCGGGGAGGTCGAGACGCATGAGCGAATCAACGGTGCCCGAGGTGGGGTCAAGGATGTCGATGAGGCGCTTGTGGGTGCGCATCTCGAACTGCTCACGGGAGTCCTTGTTCACGTGCGGCGAGCGGATAACCGTGTACAGGTTGCGCTCGGTGGGCAGGGGGACAGGACCGGAAACGCGAGCGCCGGTCTTCTGAGCGGTCTCGACGATGAGCTTCGCGGACTGATCGACGACCTCGTGATCATAGCCCTTGAGGCGAATGCGGATCTTCTGGGTAGCCAACTTAAACCTCCAAAGAGTGCGAGAGATGTTCTCGCGGATTACGTAACAGGGAGCTCGAACTTAGGCGTTCTTGCTCATGACCTCGTCCACGATGGACTTGGGCGCGGGCTCATAAGAGTCGAACTGCATCGTGTAGGATGCACGGCCCTGGGTCTGGGAGCGAAGGTCGGTAGCGTAACCGAACATCTCGCCCAGCGGCACCTTGGCACGGATGAGCTTGCTGTTCTTGCGATCCTCCATGCCCTCGATCTTGCCGCGGCGACCGGAGAGGTTGCCCATAACGTCGCCCATGTACTGCTCGGGGGTCTCGACCTCGACAGCCATAATCGGCTCGAGCAGCTGCGGATCGGACTTCTTGAGAGCGTCCTTGATTGCCATGGAACCGGCGATCTTGAAGGCGGCCTCGGAGGAGTCGACCTCGTGGTAAGAACCGTCGAACAGGGTGACCTTGACGTCGAGGACCGGGAAGCCGGCGATAACACCGGTGTTCAGGGCCTCCTGGATGCCCTTGTCAATGGACGGAATGTACTCCTTGGGCACGACGCCGCCGACGATAGCGTTGACGAACTCGTAGCCGAAGCCCTCCTCCATCTTCTCGAGCTTGATGACGGCGTGGCCGTACTGACCGCGACCACCGGTCTGGCGGGCATACTTGGTGTCCTGATCGACGGCCTTGGTGATGGTCTCCTTATAGGCGACCTGCGGCGCGCCGACGTTTGCCTCGACCTTGAACTCGCGGAGCAGACGGTCGACGATGATCTCGAGGTGCAGCTCGCCCATGCCGGCGATGATGGTCTGGCCGGTCTCGTGGTTGGTGGACACCTGGAAGGTCGGGTCCTCCTCGGCGAGCTTGGTCAGAGCCAGGGACATCTTGTCCTGCTCGGCCTTGGTCTTGGGCTCGATGGCAACGTCGATAACGGGCTTAGCGAACTCGATCTTCTCGAGGACGATCTCCTTGCCCTCTTCGCACAGGGTGTCACCGGTGGTGGAGTTCTTGAAGCCGACGCAAGCGACGATGTCGCCGGCGGCAGCGTCGTCACGGTCGATACGCTCGGCGGCGTTCATCTCGAGGATGCGGCCGAGGCGCTCGCGCTGACCGTTGGAAGCGTTGATCACGTAGGAGCCGGACTCGGCACGGCCGGAGTAAACGCGGACGTAGGTGAGCTTACCGACGAACGGGTCGGTCATGATCTTGAAGACCAGGCCAGAGAAGGGCTCGTCGAAGGAAGGATGACGCTCGATCTCCTCGCCGGTGTCCGGATCGGTACCGGTGACGGCCTCAACGTCGAGCGGGCTGGGCAGGTAGTCGACGACAGCGTCGAGCAGCTCCTGGACGCCCTTGTTCTTGTAGGCGGAGCCCACGAAGACGAGGTTGAGCTCGTTGGCCAGAACGCCCTTGCGCAGAGCAGCCTTGAGCTCCTCGACGGTGAAGTCCTCCTCCATGAGGATCTTCTCCATGAGCTCGTCGTCAAAGCTGGCAGCAGCGTCGAGGAGCTCCTCGCGCTTGGTGGCAGCGATGTCAGCGAACTCAGCCGGGATCTCGTCCATCGGCTCGGGGTAGGTCATGCCCTTGTCGTCGGCCTTGAAGTCCCATGCGGTCATGGTGACGAGGTCGATGACGCCCCAGAAGTTGTCCTCGGCGCCCATCGGGACCTGAGCGGCCACGGCGTTGGCGTCGAGACGATCCTTCATGGTCTCGATAGCGTTGAAGAAGTCAGCGCCCACGCGGTCATACTTGTTGATGAAGGCGATGCGGGGGACGTTGAAGGTAGAAGCCTGACGCCAAACGGTCTCAGACTGGGGCTGAACGCCGGCAACGGCGTCGAAGACGGCGACAGCGCCATCGAGGACGCGCAGGCAGCGCTCGACCTCGGCGGTGAAGTCAACGTGGCCCGGGGTGTCGATGATCTGGATGCGGTAGTCGGTACCGTCCTTCTTCCAGAAGCACGTGGTAGCAGCGGAGGTAATGGTTACGCCGCGCTCCTGCTCCTGAACCATCCAGTCCATGGTGGCAGCGCCCTCATGGACCTCACCGATCTTGTGGGTCTTACCGGTGTAGTAAAGAATACGCTCGGTCGTGGTGGTCTTACCGGCATCGATGTGAGCCATGATGCCGATGTTACGGGTATCGGAAAGCTTGTACTTAGGCTTAGCCATGTTAGTTCCTTACCTTAACTTACCAACGATAGTGAGAGAACGCGCGGTTGGCCTCGGCCATCTTGAAGACGTCCTCACGCTTCTTGACGGAAGCGCCCAGGCCGTTGGAAGCGTCGAGAATCTCGTTGGCGAGACGCTCGGCCATGGTCTTCTCCTTGCGAGCGCGGGAGAAGTTGACGATCCAGCGGATACCCAGAGCGGTGGAACGACGGGAGTTGACCTCCATCGGGACCTGATAGGTAGCGCCACCGACACGCTTGGGCTTAACCTCGAGCGTGGGCTTGACGTTGTCCATAGCCTTCTTGAAGGTAGCGAGAGCGTCGCCACCCTCGGACTTCTCGGCAACGATCTCGAAAGCGGTGTAAACGATGCGCTCAGCGGTGGCCTTCTTGCCGTCAAGAAGGACCTTGTTGATGAGCTGAGTCACCAGGCGGTTGTTGTAAACGGCGTCAGGCTGAACCTCACGACGATTAGCTGCTGCACGACGCGGCATGTGAAATCTCCTTAAGTGTCTACCGTGCGGCGCTTAGGCGGCACACGGCGAAAGTATCAAAACGTTATCTGGCTTATTTAGCCTTGGGGCGCTTAGCACCGTACTTGGAACGGGCCTGCATACGGTTCTGGACCGGAGCAGCGTCGTAGGCGCCACGGATGACGTGATAACGGACACCAGGGAGGTCACGGACACGACCGCCGCGGACGAGCACGATGGAGTGCTCCTGCAGGTTGTGGCCCTCACCCGGGATGTAAGCAGTAACTTCGATGCCGTTGACGAGGCGAACACGGGCAACCTTACGAAGAGCCGAGTTCGGCTTCTTGGGGCTCGTGGTGAAGACGCGGGTGCACACGCCGCGCTTCTGGGAGTTGTGCTGCAGAGCAGCGTTCTTGGACTTCTTGGGCACGGAACGACGGCCCTGGCGAACCAGCTGGTTAATAGTAGGCAAAGCGTACTCCTTCTCGAATGATTCCAGCTTTCTGTAAAGTGCAACGGCTTGAATCGAGGGGTCAGCATCCCCCTACGAAACACGCAGTTCGATAGGATACGTGGCGTTAGCTGTGCCGTCAACAGACCACGCCGCCGGGCGTATCCCAAAATGAGCACATTTCCGCAAAGCCTACACAAAAGGAATCCCCTCCTGTGCGCGGGAGCTGATTCCCGGGCCGGGCGGCACAGGGGTTAAGTTTGCTGCTCTACAGTCCTGGCTCGCACGGAGGCCACATTAAGTGGCCTCCGGCTCGTGCGGAACTCGCGACAAACTTAACCCCTGTGCCGCCCGGCCCGGGAATCCGACGTGCTCGTTGGGGCAACGTTATCTTCCAAAAAGGGACGGGTTTATTTTGGTCGGTTTTATCTGGGGAAACGTCGCACTCCTGCGATGATCTGTTCTCATCTGTCGCATGGAAATCGGCGGCGCTTTCGGAAGTATATTGCTCGGTTTAACCTTCCATTTAATGCAAAATGGGCCGCCTCCCCTAGTAGGAAGCGGCCCCAAATCTTACGAATAGACGATGGTAAAGGGTTCCGACGTTTCGGCGTCCCCTGTTGAAGTGCAGCGTGTGCCCTCAAGCGTTACTGAGACCACTTGGTCGACATCAATCAACTTCGTTGGCACCCAGATGTTCTCTCCGCTATTGCGCCCATAAGAAAAATATAAGTTGAACGTCCCTGCGTCGTCATCTTCGATAATCTGCTCCGATCCATCCTTGTAGGTAACCGTCAACTTCTTCGTGACTGCGTCAATGCCCAGATCATCGATGTGTGTCTGGATAGAAAACGGGCTGATCTCGAGAGGCGAGTCATCGGAGCGGAGTTCCTTTGTATCGACGTACGCTCCAACGCTAAACTCGGGCGTCGATGCCTCGAACGGCTTCGCATCCTCGCCTTCGCCCTCGGTCCACGAGATATTCCAGGTGACCGCATGTTGAAAACCTCGCTCGCGATCCATAGAAGCAAAGTACATCGTGCCATTAATGACAGTATCGCTTGATGTGTCCTTATCAATGGTGCAGCGTGTGTCAGCCCATTCCTCGCCGAAGTTCATGCTGGGCGTGCCGATGCCTTGTTCTTCTTCACCATAGAGAACAAGTTCGCCTGTCTCTGCTGCCGGCTTGTAGTAGTTAACGCCATTTGGATTGGACAGCGTAAACGTCACGGCACCGCAACCGTTTTTATCGATAGCCATCTCATGGATATCAAGCGTATAGCCGTTACCCTCGACGGACAGATTAACCTTCTGGACTGTGCCCTCCAGGCTTTGGGGCGCAATGCCGTCACCAAACTCTCTGGTGTAGGTGTATTTAGTCCCCGATGAGCCGCCATTAGTCCAGGTAATGGAATCCCCGTTGCCGTGGTTTCCCCAGGCTGAGGCAAAATAGCCGGAATTGACAACGGCGTAGGCGACCCCTCCGGTCGCCAACACTCCGGCAAGACATCCGATTACGGCAACATAGAGAGGCTTCGCGTGGCCCTTTCGATGAAGCGGCTCACCCGCAGCGGTATTAAGGACGCGATCTGCAAGATTGCTATCGGCTTGGATGGACTCGAAGGCCTGCTTGATTTGATTGGATTTCACGGTCGCCCTCCTCTAGGATCAATTTGAGCTTCGATCGACCGCGAGCTAAACGCGTTCGAACGGTCGCGGCTGGCACATGCAGTAACTCGGCAATCTCTGCGGTCGAAAAGCCCAGATAGTAATAGAGCACGATGGGAACACGGAATCGCTCCGGAAGTCGCATAACGTCTGACAGGACCGCCTTGGTCTCATCCTGCGCCGCCGAAAGCGAATCGGCCAGGTTCTCAATATCCTCCACACGCCTCCATGGCTTTCGAAAGAGCGATTTACATTCATTGATCGTGACCCGGATAAGCCATCGACGAAGATGCTCCCAGCTTTCAAAATGCGTATCGCTTTTGAGCAACTTAAGAAAGACGTCTTGTGCAACATCGTCGGCATCGGCGCGATCGCGCAGGTACGTCAATGCGATTCGAAACACGACATCCCGGTGATCTTCGACCGCCTGTCTAAAAGCTTGTTCTTCCATAATCACCTCCCGGTGACGTTAATGGTTCTCGATGAGGCCCTCACCATAGATACGCTCTGGCCGGACGAATTGTTTCAAATTCAAGCAGGAAAAACCTACCAAAATAAACCTGTCCTTTATTGGCAAGGGATCAATGGAACGCAACAGGTTGAGCATACGCAAGCGAGCGGCCCCCAGAGCGTACAAGGTGGCATGAAAAAGGCAGGGCATTGACCTTTTGGTCATGCCCTGCCTTTTGAATGACAGATTGTAGCTCTGGGGGCCGCGCAGCGACGGAGGTCGCCGCCGTTCGTTAGAACGGCGGAACTAGTTACTCCTCGTCGTTGTCCTTGGCCTCTTCGGCGTCGTCGGTGTCTACGAGCTGGTTGAGCAGCTCGTCGAGGGAAGCCATGTCCTCGTTGATGGCACCGTTGGCGGGAGCCTTCTTGTCGTCGATCGGGGCGCCCAGGAGCTCCTCGTCCTCGTCGGCGTGATGCGTCGGAGCAGCGGAGGTGCCCAGCAGGATGTCGTCCGGACCATCAGGGCTAAAGACCATCTGCAGCAGCTGCGAGAGGTCTTCCTCGTCGGCGACGTCGTCGTTGTTCTCGAGGATGTAGAGCAGGTCGTGGGCCTCGAGGCCGTCACGGAGCTCCTCGATCGCCTTAGCACCGATACCGTCGATGCGCAGCAGATCCTCCTCGGACTTGCCGACCAGATCGCCGACCGTCTCGATGCCGACCTCGCTGAACTTGTTGGTCCAGCGCTGCGACACGCCCAGGTCGTCGAACAGGTACAGGCGAGCCTTCTCGGCGGAGATGGTGTGGCCGTTGCGGGTGAACGAACCGTCAGCACCGCCGAACTCGTCGTAGCCGGCCCAGTCGAGCTGCTGCGGGAGCTGCTCGTCCAGGTCCTTGAGCTCCACAGGAGCCCACTCGGGCAGGGACTTGGCGTTGGGCGAAGCCGGGCCGTCGATGTCGACATAGCCGTCGGCCGTGCGATACGTCAGCTTGGCGTTGGCGTACGGCTTGAGGCCGGTACCGGCCGGGATCTTCTTACCGACGATGACGTTGGACTTAAGGTCGAGCAGGTGGTCGACCTTGCCCTCGATGGCAGCCTCGGTAAGGACGCCAGCGGTACGGATGAACGAAGCGCTCGACAGCCAGGAGTCGATGTTGGACGCGACCTTGAGCGTACCCAGGATGACGGGCTCGGCCACGGGAGCCTGACCGCCCAGACGGGCAACGCGCTCGACCTCGTCGGCGAACTCGTAGCGGTCGACGTACTGACCAAGCAGGTACTTGGAGTCGCCGGGGTTGGTGATCTGAACGCGACGCAGCATCTGACGTGCGAGTACCTCGATGTGCTTGTCGTTCAGGTCAACGCCCTGGCTGGTGTAGACGTCCTTGACGCTCTCGACGAAGGTGTGCATCGTCGACTCGATGTCGGTCAGCTTGCGCAGGTTGCGGAAGTTGACGAAGCCCTTGGTGATCTGGTCGCCGGCGCGAACCTCGCAGCCGTCCTCGATCTCGGGCATAAAGCGAACCGAAGCGGGGACGCGACGCTCGTCGAGGACACGGGTGTGATCCTCGGAGTCGGTGAGCGTCAGCACGTACTCGGACTTCTCGGGCTTGATCGAGAGGTGACCGGAGTACGGAGCCAGCTCGGCCTCGCGACCCAGAATCTTCTCGTTGACGTTGCCGACGATATCGAACATACGGCTGACCGTAGGCAGACCCTGCGTAATATCGTCGACGCCAGCGACGCCGCCGGAGTGAATGGTACGCATCGTAAGCTGCGTACCGGGCTCGCCGATGGACTGGGCGGCAATAATGCCGACGGCAGTACCGATGGCGACCGGACGACGGGTGGAAAGATCCCAGCCGTAGCACTTCTGGCACACGCCGTACTTGGAGCGGCAGGTGAGCAGTGCGCGAAGCTTGACCTTCTTAAGGCCGGCATCGACCATCTTCTGGATGTCAGCGACCTTCTCGATGTAGACGTCCTGCTCAAAGAGCACGGTGCCATCGGGAGCCACGCCGTCCTCGATGAAGCAACGGCCGACGAGGGCGGTGTTGAGGGCGGGGGTGCCGGGGATGATGAGGTTGTAGGGGACGCCCTCGTGCGTACCGCAGTCCTCCTCGCGGACGATGACGTCCTGGGCCACGTCGACCAGACGACGGGTCAGGTAACCGGAGTCCGAGGTGTGGGATGCGGTATCGACCAGGCCCTTACGGGCGCCGTAGGTCGAAATGAAGTACTCGAGCGGCAGCAGGCCCTCGCGGAAGTTCGCCTTAATGGGAAGGTCGATCGTCTCGCCGGACATGTCTGCCATCAGGCCACGCATGCCGCCGAGCTGACGCAGCTGGGTCTTAGAACCACGGGCGCCGGAGTCGGCCATCATGTAGAGCGGGTTCTCCTCGTCTAACAAGTCGAGCATTAGCACTTAGACCTTGTCGGTACAAGCGGTCCACTCGTTAACGACATCTATGTGGCGCTCCGT
>UROR01000034.1 GCA_900549535.1 uncultured Collinsella sp.
CATTAAGTGCTCTCCGGCTCGTGCGGAACTCGCGATCGACCTTATATATTTGCCCTCCCCGGGGCTCCCGCACAACGGGACCTCGGTTGAGTTCTATCCCGGTTGCAGTCGCTTCGCTCCTGCACTGCATGATCGATATAGCGGTTTGGCGTTGGATCGGTTCTTTCTGATATATGCTGGTTGCGGCTCTTCTTTTGGGAGGAGTCGCTTTTTTGTTGCTAGGAGGTTGGCCCGTGGTTGATGGGGATGTTCGTTCTGAGCTTCTTTCTGCTGATTGGAATGGCGAATGGATGCGCTTGCAGGCTGGTCGGCGGCGGGCTGATGATTCTTTTGAGTGGGATAAGCGGGCTCGGCATTTTCGGCCGCTTGAGACTGCTCCGTATGCCCGGGACTTTATGAAGCTGCTGGCGTTAAAGCCTGGTGAATCCGTGCTGGATATGGGATGTGGGGCTGGGTCGATTGCTATTCCGCTTGCTCAGGCTGGGCATCCCGTGATTGCTGCTGACTTTTCCCCTGCCATGTTGGGCACGCTTGATGCTGGCATTGAGTACTATGGGCTCGAGGATCGCATTACACCGCTTGAGCTTGCTTGGGATGATGACTGGGATTTGGTTGGACCGGTCGCGAAAGCGGTAGATGTTGCCTTTGCCAGTCGCTCTGTCACCACGACCAACCTAAAAGACGCGCTTGCCAAGCTTGATCGAACGGCTCGTCGGCGTTGTGCCGTCACGATGGTCGCCAACTCCAGCCCGCGCTATGACCTTCACCTGATGAACGCCATCGGTGCCTCGGTTACCTGCAGTAATGGCTTTGTGTATACCTTTAATATCCTCATTCAGATGGGTGCCCTGCCGCAGGTTACGTACTTTGAATCGCCTCGTCGCGATACCTTCGATAGCCTTGAAGCGGGCGTGGCGGACTTCTCCCGCATGCTCGAGCACGGTAACGAGGATAAGATCGACCACCTGCGCGACTACGTCGCTCAGCACATGATCGAGAACCCCCATGCCGGCGAGCCAGGGTCCAAGGGCGTGCCGCAGGGGCGCTACATGCTCGACCACGTCCGCAAGGTCCGTTGGGCGTTTATTGCATGGGAGCCGGTCTCTTCGGGCCGTCCATAGACCGCTTTCGGCCGCCGTACACGTCCGCCTGTAACCCGCACTGTTCTCCCGCTCGGCATCCGCATTCTTTTTGAACTGGGCAAACGCGCCCCACACCGCGCCGTTCCTGCGCTATCGTGGGACAGCTCACGTAGATTAAGGCCCCATCGCGGGGCGCCCCATAACATAGAAAGCGAGAACCCATGGCACTGACAGGAGCCCAGGTCAAGCAGCTTCGCAGCATGGCCCATCACCTCAACCCCGCCATCATCATCGGTAAGTCCGATGTCAACGAGGGCACCGTCGAGCAGACGGTCGCCTACCTGGAGAAGCACGAGCTCGTTAAGTGCTCCGTGCTCGATGGCTCCAGTCTTTCCGCCCGCGAGGCCGCCGAAGAGCTCGCCGAGCGCTGCCACGCCGAGGTCGTCCAGGTCATCGGCCGCAAGTTCTCGCTGTATCGCGAGTCCTCGCGCAAGGATATCGAGAAGATCAAGCTCGTCTAAGAGCCCATGATCCGGCGAGCCAACACATAGCAAGCTTACGGGTGCCCAAGTACTTCGGGCGCCCGTTTTTTATCGCTCGACCAGCACGCGATTGAGCCGCCCCTCCACCAAGCGCTCGTATAGACGCCGCGTCTCGGGCTCGGGCACGCCATTGACCTGCTCCCTCAGGTGGTGCATATGCCCGCTGTACAGCTCGACGATATCGCGCCGCCGCCCCGCCGCACTGTAGACGCGCATGGCGCAGCGCACCATATCCTCACGCGCCGTTTCCTGCCGAAGCCCCGACTCCGCCAGCCAAATCGCCGACTGCAGGTCGTTTTCTTCTAGGGCGGCATTTGCTCCCTTAATCATGCAATCGATGTACTTTGACTGCATAATGCGTCGCATACGAAAAAAGTAGGTGGGGTTACAGCCATTGGGAACATACAGCGGTCCGGCATAAAGCTGCTCAATCTTAAGGCACAGCTCAACTAAATGGGGCCCGCGCGCACCCGTGCGATTTCCCAAAACCTCGCGGCTTATCTGGTCAAACAGCCGTACATCGGTCTTGACGTAGTCGCCGTTGAGTCCGATGCATTCATTTTGGATGAGCACACACGACTTGCCATCCGGCGTCGGTCCCAAAGCCGACCGCAAGCGCGATATCGTCGAGTACAGGTTGTTGCGGGCGCTATTGAACTCGGCATGGGGCCACAACTCCATGGCCAGCGTCTCACGATCGACGAGCGCATCCATGCCCAGCGCAAGCCGCTCGGCAAGTGTCGCCGCCTTCTTGCGGCGCCACATTTTGTCCGTGATGGGAAACCCGTCGCGCTCGGCGCGAAACGCGCCAAACATGCGAATCTCAATATGGTCGATGGTATCAACGGCTTCAACCTCGCCGGCCTGGAACAGGCGCTCGCCCTCCCCTTCCAAATCGTCGCGCAGCGAGTACCGCGACAGCTCGCGCACGGGAAGCTTCTTGCGAATCCTGGTCGCCGGCTCGCCCAGACAATGCATGGCAAGGCGCGCAAAGAGCCGATACGATGGCTCTAGAATCCCCGCGCGATTCATGGACATCCAGGCCGCAAGGTCGCTGTCTCGGCCCGCACAGGCCAAATGCAGCGCCACCATCCAGGCTTCTGCGCCACCAACCTGCGTCTGGCTTATATCGAGCAACTCCGCTTCCTCGCGTACCGAAACCATCGAAGTGTTACGCAGATATGCCGCGCGCTCCAGCAGCAATGCGTTATCGCGCATGTACGCAATCGACTCCTCGGCAAGTTTGAGCACTTGGACCGCACGGAACTTTGCATTAACCGGCCGTCCCTCTGCCAGCGACTGCCAGCCTTCTAGCAGCAGGCCAAACAGCTGAATCTGGTTGTCGCGCATGCGCGCGGCAAAACGATCGAGCTCGTTGAATGCCGCGTCGTCGGTTACCGGCAAGCCGGAAAGGAGCCGCCGTGCCGCCAACACCATGCGCACCCAGATAGCCATCGCCTTAAGCCCACGTACGTCGAGCGCCTCCCGCACCACCGTCATCTCGTCGTCGCGCTCGTCGGTTCCCGTAAACGACCCGTCAAAGAGCTCCACCAGCATGCTATCGGCCCGTATAACAATCCCCGCGATGTCGAGCTCACAGTCGTAGGCCTTGCTCGTTTTGAGCTGCTGTAGAACGCCGCCGTCATCTCCCCGCTCGGTCAGGCAGCGCTTGACCTCGATATGCGCAGACAACATATCGAGTGCGGTATGGGATGTCTCGATTTCCGGCACAGCAAGGTTCATGGGAAGCCCAAGCCCGTTGTCCCCATAGCAAACTGCCGTAAGGACCTGGGCGACCTTCCACGAAACGGGATCTATTTCACAGGCTGCCCGATCGCCCGCATGCTCAATGAGCGATGCCATGCAGCGGGCGAGCTTTGTGTTGGACACGCTGACCGCCGCCAAATATACGCCGAGTGCCTCGGCAGGCGTTGGCTCTGGAGCGTGATCTTCGGCATCGATCGTACTCAACGCCGCCCGGCAGACATCGGCACCGTGCCCCGTCAGAGCAAGATCGACCCCATACTGCCCGGCAAGTTCAAGGACCACGCTACGGTCCAGAAAGGCGTCGGCTAGGTCCATCGCCGCATCACATCGGCCTGCCTTGAGCAAAATTCGAGCCGCCCGCGGAACTAGCTCGGGACGGATCTCGGCCACCAACTTTCGCAGGCGAAGCCGTCCGTTATCCTCGGCGCCCAGGCACGTAAAGCTCCGGTCGGCCGGATCTAAACCAAAGATCGGGTAATCGCGTACAAGGTAGGACTGGTCGATCATCGACAGCCTCACTCCACAAGCCTCGAGTTCTGCAATATTGCCCTCGCCCATCAAGATCATGAGGCAGGCAACGCAGAACAGCGCATTATTATCGAGCGAAGCAAGATCGACAAGTGCCGCACCATACACGTTGACAATCTCGCTTTCGAGCAGACCGGCAACATCGCCCTGGCCGTACAGACCCGTCTGCAAAGCCGAAACAAGCTCGGGCACACCCTGTGTGAGCTGGTAAAAGTCAAGCGATGTGCTAATCGAAAACGCCGATGCCCACGCCGAATACTCATAGGCATGCACCTTGAGCATCTGCGCATTGATCTTAACCGAATCGCCCAGCCCATGAATCAGCTGTCGATTTGAAGGACGGCAGGAGATAAAGACCCCTACCCCCATAGCGCGCAGGCCGCGAATCCTGTCAATGAGGTCTTCGGTATCGTGCTGATCGAGATTTGGCACATTATCAATCGCGACAAGGGAATGCGGCTTGTCTTTGAGCTCTTCGGTTACCACCTCGAGCTGCATAAACACCTCGCGCCCAATGGCTCGATCCGCCTCGATAATCCGCACGGGGCCTCGCGTCGGGTCACTTTTTACCTCTTGGGTGTACTGCAGCAGCACCGAGGTTTTCCCAAAGCCATCAGGCGCGTAGAGAACCACGATGCCGGCCTTTCGGCCCTTGGCGATAAGCTCATTTAGCAGACGCTCACGTCGCACCATATAGCCTCCGCCCAGCGGCATCAGTTCGAGGTCGTCTATACTATCCAAATCGTTTACCATACCTGCTCCTCTACTCGACCGTATGGACACCGTAACCGCAAGACTATACAAGCCGCACCATGAATAGAGCGGTTTTGTGTTTTAGGTTGTCTTTCGGTACGCAAGCGGCAAGTTTTTGTACAGCGAGGGCCGATTGTTATTAATCCCCCGACTAATCGGTCTTTAAGCAGGTAAATGAGCTTGTCAGCTTGTCCCATCTAAGCGGCAGTGTAACGCAGATGAACAAGGTTCAGCTATGTCATTCAACTCGCCTAGCACCCGCTACCGTCTACGACCTTTTAGTGGCATTTTTGCATAGAATCTGGTATGAAATGAATCAAACTGTTGGACATCCGGCATTCGTCAAGCTTGCGGCAAGATTTTGGTCAAGCGGGCGGAAAGGGATAGCAAAAAGGCCCCCGCAAAGCGGAGGCCTTAGGCAAGGCTATGTCGAGGTGCAGGATTCGCGCTACTCGCAGAGCGAAAGGGCGGCCTCGTCGGCAACGACAACGCAGTTGGTGTGCAGCTGCAGGATCGAAGCCGGGCACGCGGGCGTAACCGGACCGTAGCACATGTCATGCACGGCCTGAGCCTTGGCCTCGCCGTTGGCGACGACCAGGATCATGCGGGCATACATGATGGTCTGGGTACCCATGGTGTAGGCCTGACGGGGAACGTCGTCGATGCTGTCGAACAGGCGGCTGTTGGCCTGAATGGTGCTCTCGGTGAGGTCGACGCAGTGCGTGCCCTTGGAGAAGTGGTCATCGGGCTCGTTGAAGCCGATGTGGCCGTTGTTGCCAATGCCGAGCAGCTGCAGATCCGGGTAACCGGCGGCGGCGACGATCTTGTCGTACTCAGAGCAGGCAGCGGCGGCATCGGGGTTGGAACCGTCAGGCACATGCGTGTTGTTCAGGTCGATGTTGATGTGATCGAAGAAGTTCTCACGCATGAAGTAGTGATAGCTCTGGGGATCGTCGTGCGAAAGGCCGCGATACTCGTCCAGGTTGTAGGTGCTGACCTCGGCAAAGTCGACGTCGCCCTTCTCGTACCAAGCAGCGAGCTGCTTGTAGGCACCGATCGGGGTGGAGCCGGTGGCAAGGCCCAGCACACAGTCGGGCTTGAGGATAACCTGCGCCGAGATGATATTGGCGGCCTTGCGGCTCATATCCTCGTAGTCTTTAGCTTTAATGATCTTCATTACGCGTCCTTTCTCGTACAAGAGAGGCAAGGCTCCCCTTACAAGCACTTGCCCGCGGCCCGCGTCGGCCGCAACCAACGTGTGCGGCCACCAGGGCGAGGTCGCGTAATGTATGTGTCTCGTGTCTAGCCGCGTCGAGGCCCCTGCCCGTCCACGGTGACCCGAAGCCTTTTAGCTTCGGACAAACCCCATCTTGCCACGGAGGGCGTCCTCTTTCAAGGGCGCCCTCCGTAAACGTGTTTGAATTGTAGGCTAATGGCCACGTGCACTTGCTAGCGCTCGCGAGCAACGATGAGCTGGTCCATCTCTTCGACATGCACGCCAACGGAGCCCTTGATGCTCGAGAACTCAACGGAGTTGCACACCAAGATGGGAACCGTCACATCGTAGCCCTCGGCAGCAATTGCCTCGCGATCGAACTCGATGAGCACGTCGCCCTTATGGACGATGTCACCCACTTGCGCATGTACGGTAAAGTGCTTGCCCTCGAGCTGAACAGTGTCCAAACCAACGTGGATGAGCACGTCCAAGCCATCGACCGTGTTAAGCGCAACAGCGTGTCCCGTGGGAAAAATGGCCTCGACCTTGGCATCAGCCGGTGCAATCACACGCGTGCCGGTAGGCTGAATCGCCACGCCCTGGCCCAAAAGGCCGGTGGCAAATGTCTGGTCGTTTACCTCGGAAAGCGGAATGACGTCGCCCGAGATGGGAGCATCCAGCGTAAGGACTCGACCACGCATACCAAAAGACCTTAGGACTTTAGTGAACATGCTCCCCCTCGGACATACCAATCGACCAAAATAGCCTTAACAGTTTACCACTTGGCACTCGTTTTTGACCATTAGGGAAGTTCGCGCTTGACAACCTCGACGATGTCGTCGACAACACGCTGGGTCAGCTCGTGCGTCTCGGCCTCGGCCATAACGCGGACCAGCGGCTCGGTACCACTCGGGCGCACCAAGATGCGGCCGCGACCATTGAGCTCCTTCTCGGCAGCAGCGACGGCATCCCAGATGGGCTGGCAATCATCCAGACCAGCCTTGTTGTCGGAATGCACGTTGACGAGTACCTGCGGGTACTTCTTCATGATGCCGGCAAGGTCGGTAAGGGTGCGGCCGGTGCGCTTGAGCACGGCCAGCAGCTGCAGAGCCGTCACCAGACCGTCGCCGGTGGTGTTGTGCTCCAGGAAGATGATGTGGCCGGACTGCTCGCCACCGATAACAGCACCGTCCTCGAGCATACGCTCAAGAACATAGCGGTCGCCCACGGCGGTCTGGACCATCTCGAAGCCCTGCTCCTTCATGGCGATAGAGAAGCCCAGGTTGCACATGACGGTCGAGACGATCTCGGAGTTGGCGAGCTTGCCGCGAGCAGCAAGGTCGGAGCCGCAGATAGCCAGGATGTAGTCACCATCGATCTCGTTGCCCTCACTGTCCACGAACAGCACGCGATCGGCGTCGCCGTCGTGGGCCAGGCCGATATCGGCATGGGTGCGCAGCACGAGCTCGCGCAGGGGCTCAAGGTGCGTGGAGCCGCACTCGACGTTAATGTCGGTGCCGCAGTAATCGGTGTTGATGGCATGCACCGTGGCGCCCAGGCGCTGCAGCGCGGCAGGCGTGGTCTGGCAGGAAGCACCGTGACCGCAGTCGACGGCAACAACCAGGCCGTCGAGCTTAAGGCCGTCGAGCGTGCTGATGGCATGATCGACATAGGCCTTGCGGGCGTCCTTCATCTTGATGATGTGGCCCACGCCGGCGCCGGTTGGCAGCGTGTCGGCAGCCATGGCCTCCTCGGACATGACCCAGGCGCTGATCTCTTCCTCGACAGCATCGGGAAGCTTCATGCCCTTGCGGCTAAAGAACTTGATGCCGTTGAACTCCGGCGGATTATGCGAAGCAGAGATGACGATGCCGCCGTCAAGCTCGTTTTGAACGGTGAGCAGTGCCACGGCCGGCGTAGGGATAACGCCGCAGCAGTGCGGACGGCCGCCCTCGGCCATGATGCCGGCGGTCAGAGCACTCTCGAGCATGGTGCCCGAAAGACGCGTATCGCGGCCGATGCAGATGTCCGGACCAAGGAACTTGGTCGCCGCGCGACCCAGGCGAAACGCGAGGTCGCACGAGAGGTCGGCGTTGGCGACGCCACGGACGCCATCGGTACCGAAGATGTTCTGGGGCATAGGATCGCTCCTTCCCAAGTGGGCAAAACGCAGTCGCCCACCCTAGTCGAAAAAGAAAAGCGGGACCCGCCGAGCAATCGGCAGGCCCCGCTTGTACATTGTATCTCGTAAGGAGATAAAACCTTAGCGCTTGGAGAACTGGGGAGCGCGGCGGGCCTTCTTGAGGCCGTACTTCTTGCGCTCGACCACGCGAGCATCGCGCGTAAGGAAACCGGCCTTCTTGAGGTCAGCACGGTAGTCGCCAGCGTTCAGAAGAGCGCGAGCGATGCCCAGGCGCAGAGCGCCGGACTGACCGGAGATGCCGCCGCCATCGCACAGAGCGATAACGTCGAACTGACCGGCGGTGTCGGTCACCTTGAAGGGAGCAAGGGCGTTCTCAACGAGCTGATGACGGCCGAAATACTGCTCGGCGTCACGCTTGTTGATGGTCACCTTGCCGGTGCCGGGGACGAGACGGACGCTCGGCACCAGCGTAGAGCTTAAGCTTGGTCATCTGGGCACGGCCGAGGGTGGTCTTGGGCAGCATGCCGCGAACGGCGCGCTCGATGACCTTCTCCGGGTGCTTCTCCATAGCCTGGCGGAAGCTCTCAGCCTTGAGGCCGCCGTTGTAGCCGCTGTGGCGATAATAGGTCTTCGTGTCGGCCTTGTTACCGGTAAGCTGGACCTTATCGGCGTTGATGACGACAACGAAGTCGCCGCAGTCGCTGTTGGGCGTGAACTGGGGCTTGTTCTTACCGCGCAGGATCATTGCGATCTGGGTGGCAAGACGGCCCAGGACAGCACCATCGGCGTCGACGAGAACCCAGTTGCGCTGGACCTCGCCCTGCTTGGCGTAGTGAGTCGATTTCGAAATCACTTAGACTCCTCCATGTACAGTACGTGTTGTTACAGAGATTCACGGGGCTCTGCAAGTAACCCGTCCATATTACCCCGCTCGCCGCCCGAGTCAACAGGTATTTTGGCTCCGACCAGAGTTTCTGCACATGTCGTCCATGGGTCATGACGTCGCGGCGCTAGCGCTCGACAAATGCCTCGATATCGCTCAGTAGGCGCTTTGCCTCCTGGCGACCCTGAATATACAGGTCGAGCAGCTTTGCCGGATCGTGTTCAACATGGCCGCCCTCGACCGGCTTTTGCGGAGCGATGACCAGCGCGCGGCCCTCGCGCTCATACTTCCACAGGTGCATGCGCTGGATGTTATAGCGGTCGTGGCGCGTCTCGATAGCCTCGAGCAGGTAGGGGTAGTCGGCATAGCGAGCACGTGCGGCGGGCATAAACTCGTAGGGCTTTTTCTCGTACGAGCGGTCCTGCGTGACAATGACAACCGCGCGATTGAAGCCCGCTTCCTCCAGCACATGCTCGATAGGAACCGAATCGGCTACGCCGCCGTCGACGTATTTGTGCCCATCGATCTCGACCGGCGGCGTCACCAGCGGCAGCGACGTCGATGCGCGCACGGCGTCGAGGTCAAGTACGGCGCTTTTGACCGGCAGGCACGCGGCAGTTCCAAAGAGCATGTCCGTCGCGACGGCGTACATCTCGATGGGGCTCGCGTCGAACGTCTCGTTGTCAAAGGGGTCCAGGCGGTCCTGGACATCGTTGAAAATAAAGTCGTAACCCACAATAGAGCCCGTGGACGCAAACGATGCGGCGCCCATGAAGCGGCTGTCGTTGCAGAAAGCCAGGTTGATGCGGTTGGCACGGCCGATCTGGTGCGACTTGTAGTTCACGCCGTTGAGGGCACCTGCCGATACACCGTAGACAGCCGGAATCTCGACGCCAGCCTCCATGAGGACGTCGAGCACGCCGGCGGTAAACTGCCCGCGGAAGCTGCCGCCCTCCAAAACGAGCGCGACCTTGCCGGCGTTCTTTGCCTTATCTTCTGCAGTCATATTGACCTCCTGCCGTTGCGTTTTGGCCTTCTTCTACCCAGTTTTGGAATGGAGGGTGCATAGGTTTTGGAGTTGAGGAGATGGAGCGGAAAGCGCGTCCCAGTTTGAGGCGGAATTCCGGGATGCGCTTTCCGCTTGGACCGCCGTTGGGAAAGCGCGTCCCGTTCTGAGCGCGGATTCCGGGATGAGCTTTCCGCCAACAGCCCATCCGGAAAATGCATCCCATTCCGAATGAGGATTCCGGGATGCGGTTTCCACTTGATGTGCCATCCGGAAACCACGTCCCAGTCTGAGTGCGGACTCCGGGACGCACTTTCCGCCTGGGCCGCCATTGGGAAAGCGCGTCCCACCCTGCGTTGCCGTAGCGTTTTCTTTACGCCCGCGCCCTGCACAGAGTTCGATTCTCCGCGGGTTTGGGGTTCCGTTGATGCGGCGCATGGCAGGCTGAGATTCGATAACATCGCATCCGTTTTGAGTCGGAAGTTTGCGCGGAGAATCCGCGTATTTGCTTCGCAAATCCGCACCGGCTTCGGCCGCCTGCCGGCGTCCTCGCCCGCGGGCTAAAAACGCTTACGCGTTTTCTTTACGCCCGCGCCCTGCATAGAGTTCGATTCTCCGCGGTACGAACAAGAAAAAAAATAGCAGGTAGATATGGGTATCTACCTGCCTGTTACTTATGGTGGAGGCGCGGAGAATCGAACTCCGGTCCACGAAAGCCCCCTGATTGGCATCTCCAAGCTCAGTCGCTGGTTTTGTCTCGGACGCTTTGCGCGCAGCGACACGCTCGCGGTGTCCTAACCGGTTCGGTCTTAGCCTGCGCCATACCGATTACGTTCGCAGGAGCATTCCCCTAAAATGACGTCGCGCCGGTGTCGGGGAAATCACCGGGTTGACGCGCCGCTATAAACTAAGCAGCGAGAGCCATAGGCTCAAAAGAAGAGTTGTTGTCAATTCAATTTGACGGTACCCCTGTTTAACGAGGCGAGGAGACCTCGGCTTGCTTCCTCTCTCAGAGCTATCGTGTCGAAACCAGTCGCCCCCGAATGTCGGGAAAGTCTGGATGGCATTGGGCACGAGTACCCAACACCCGTCGACTTTTCAAGGAACATACGGGGCGAGCCCCGCTTGTGGAGTGTTATCTTACCACGTTCTGAAAGCGGACAGCTGTTCTATGCACGAGCTGTGAAGACCCCAATGTGCGCTGCACTTCGCACTTTTGCCACCAATCGCGTCACGTATATTTTCGCCAAGCACAATCGACCCGTCGAAAGGACCGTTATGGATACCAAGCAGCAACTCGTCAATGCCCTCGCAGGCCTGGGCTCAACCATTACCGAAGCTATGGATGTCATCGAGGGCTTTGTCCCCTGCGGGCATCCCGCCCTCACAGTATCGAACGCACTCGTCGCGCTGGACGCCGACGATGATGTTGCTCTCGCCCAGCAGCTCGAGACCGTCGAGAGCTTTATCGACCACGTGAGTGAGAACCGCGGCGTGTCCGCCTACCACGGCATCGAGGTCGAGCTCGCGGGTCCCAAAGCCGACTTGCTCGCAGCAATCCGCGAGGTAGGCGCCCTCATGCAGACCGCAGGCGTCAAGAACACCCAGGTCAACGAGTGGGTCTACCGCAGTCTGGCAGCACTCGACAGCTCCAACGAAAAGGCAGCCGAGCAGCTCACCGAAGTCCCCGCCATCAAAGCTGCACTTGCCTAAAAAGGCCTGCACCCTGGCGGTTGCGGTACCGCCCGAATGCAGGCCATAAGCTCAATCGAAAACCCTAACGAAGATACGCTTTCGCGTTGCTCAGGCTGTAGGCAATCGTCGAACCGTTGTGCAGCAGCGACGACGTCTGCGGGGTAATCGTTCCGGTAATGCCCAGTGCCAGGAGCGCTGAGTTGGTGAGCATCACCTTAGAGTAGGAACTCGTCAGACGGTCGATGAGGCCCTGACTCATGCGGCGCAGGCGCACGATCGCGGCAAGATCCGTATCGGTCAGGATGATATCGGCGACCTCCTTGGCGATGTCGCTTCCGCCGCCCATGGCCAGGCCCACGTCGGCCAAACCGAGCGCCGGCGAATCGTTGACGCCGTCGCCCACCATGGCAACATGGCGCCCCTCGCTCTTAATGCGCTCCACATAGGCATACTTGTCCTCGGGCAGCAGTTCGGCCTTAAACTCGTCGACACCCGCCTCGCGCGCAATGCGCTCAGCCGTGCGCTCCGAATCGCCCGTGAGCATGACGACATGCTTGACGCCCAGCGCATGCAGGTCGGCGATTGCCTCACGGACCCCGGGTTTGAGCGGGTCCTCGATACCGAGCACGCCCACGACCGTGCCGTCGACCGCCAGGTACAGCGGCGACAGGCCCTGCATCTGGGACTCAATGCGCTCCTTAATGTCGGAATCGAGCCGCGCGCTCTCGTCCTCAAACACAAAGTGTGCCGAGCCGATAATCGCGCGACGCCCTTCAATGGACGAAGCGATGCCGTGCGCCACGATGTACTCGACGGCGGCATGGCGTTCGCGGTGCTCGAGCCCGCGCTCGCGGGCGGCGTTGACCACGGCACGCGCGACAGGATGCGGGAAATGCTCCTCCAAACAGGCGGCAAAGCGCAGGACCTCGTCCTCGCTCCAGCCATCGGTCGTCAGCACGCAAGCCAGGCGCGGCTGCGCCTCGGTCAGCGTGCCGGTCTTATCAAACACAATGGTGTCGGCCTTGGCAAACGACTCAAAGTACTTGGCGCCCTTGACCATGACGCCCATCTTGGCAGCATCGCTCATAGCGGTCATGACGGCAACGGAACCCGTGAGCTTGAGTGCGCACGAGTAGTCGACCATCAGCGCCGCCGAGGTCTTGATGAGGCTGCGCGTAGTGAGCGCGACCAGGCCCGCAAGCAGGAAGTTCCACGGGACGATCTTGTTGGCGAGGTCCTCCATATGCGACTGGCCCTCGGACTTGAGCGAGTCGGCCGTCTGCACGAGCGAGACGATCGAGCGCAGTTTGGTTTGCGCCGTATTGGCGCGCACGCGCACCAAAATGCTGCCGTCCTCCACGACGGTTCCGGCGAACACGTCGTCGCCCACGCTGCGCTCGACGGCCAGCGGCTCGCCGGTCAGGGTCGCCTGGTTGACCATAGCGCTCCCCTGCTCGACAACACCGTCGATGCAAATGGACATGCCAGTGCGCACGGCGACCAGATCGCCGGGCTCAAGCTCGGTCGCGGCAACGCTTACCTCGGTGTCGCCGACCACTTTTTGTGCCTTATCGGGCACATCGAGCAGCGAGTTGATGAGCTCGTTTTCGCTCATGGCGCGGGTATAGTCCTCGAGCAGCTCGCCCACGTTGAGCAGGAACATTGTCTGGCCCGCGGTATCGACATCACGCTTGACGAACGAAATGCCGATGGCCGAAGCGTCGAGCACAGGAACGGTCAGGCGCGGCTGCGCCAGCTCATGAAGGGCAGCGCGCAAAAATGCCATGTAACCGGCCACGACAAACACCGCACGCAGAGGCGTCGGCAAGAACCAGCGGCGCGCGTAATGGGCACCGATAAGTGTGGCAAGATCCATGACGAGCTTGTGCTTGCGTGGCTCAAGCTGCATCACGTAACCCGTCTTTGCGTCGGCAATGGCCTGGGCATCGAGTGCGCCCAAGGCGTCGAGCACGCTCGCGCGGTGCGACTCGTCGTACTCCAGTGCCATCTGGCCAATGCGGCCATACACGCGCACCTTGTGCACGCCATCGATGTCGCCGCCAAGCTTAAGAAGTGCATCGAGATCGCTCTCTGGCACAGGACCCGCCAATTGAAGACGGGTCCTGCCGGGGATCTCGCTAATAATCGAGAATCTCATAGTTTGTGCCTGAGAGCGTTACTCGGCTGCCTCGTCAGCAGCGGCCTCGCTCTGGGTGATGTAGGCAGCCTCGGCAACCATGTCGTCGACATTGGCCTTGGCCTGCTCGACCATGTCCTGGTAGCAGTTCTTGACGCGCATACCGCACGCAATGCCCTGCACGCAGGCATTCTTTACCGGAGCGCTGGTGAGCAGCTTGATGCCGGCCGTACCAAGCAGAAAACCGCCACCGACAAGCAGGGTGTTAAAAGTCGACTTCTTCATGTTGCTTCTCCCTTTTGCCGCACAAGCGCGGCATGGTGCCTTAGCACCCGAGTTCATTAGTTTGCTCGAGCACGCTTTTGAAAATAGTTTAGTATAACTATTTGGTCAACAATGGCTAACTTTTTGGAAACTATGGGGATGGACTCAATATGACAAAGGGACAGTCCCTTTGTCACATTCCTACAGCTGCCAGGCAGCCGCTTCCTTTTGCAGCGCAACCATGCGGGCGAATTCTCCACCTGCCGCCTTGAGCTGCGCCGGAGCACCCTGCTCGGCAACCACACCATCCTTGAGCACGACGATTTTGTCGGCATTTTCCACCGTGCGCATACGATGGGCGATAACGATAACCGTCTTACCTGCAAGCAGACGGGAAAGTGCCTGCTGTACCACGGTCTCGTTCTCAACATCCAGGCTCGCCGTCGCCTCGTCCAACAGCACGATGGGCGCGTCTTTGAGCAGCGCGCGGGCGATGGAGATGCGCTGGCGCTCGCCACCGGAGAGTTTGGAGCCGTTCTCTCCGATCATGGTGTCGTAGCCCTGCGGCATACGGTTCACGAACTCGTCGCAGTTGGCGGCACGCGCGGCCGCAAGCACCTCCTCATCGGTGGCATCACGACGCCCGAGGCGGATGTTTCCCATCACCGTGTCGTCAAAGAGCACCCCGGCTTGGAACACAATGCCGTAGTCGCGCCGCAGCACCTCGGGAGCCACGCTCGCCACCTCCACGCCGCCCACGGTGACCTTACCCGTGGTGGCATCCCAAAAACGCGCGGCCAGGCGGCTCACCGTAGACTTGCCGGAGCCTGAAGGACCGACCAGCGCTGTAACCTCACCCTCCTTGGCGGTAAAGCTCACATCGGTAAGAACTTTCTCGCCGGCGCGGCCGTCCTCGCCTGCACCATAGCCAAATGCCACGTGATCGAACACCACATCGTAGCCCACGGGCTCAAATATCTCGCTGCCCCGCGCCACAGGCTCTTCCATGATGGAGCGCATACGCTTGGCAGACGACTCGGCGGCAAACAGCTCGGACACCAGCATCAACGCTTGGTCAAAAGGCGCATAGATGCGGCTCACCATAAGCAAGAAGGCAAACATCACCAAAAAGTCGACCCGCCCCGAGGCAACCATCGCGGCACCCGTTACCAGCGTGGAAGCGACCCCCAGACGCAAAATGGCAAAGGCGGAGTTGACCAAAAGCCCGTTGGCGAGCTCGCCTTTGGTGGTCTCGCGCTCCTCGGCATCGATCACGGCGTTGAGTCCCTCAAGATAATGGGCCTCCTGGTTGGTGGCGCGGATCTCGCGCACGCAGTCGAGCGTCTCCTGGATCGCCTCGGTGACCTTGACCTTCTCGGCGCGCACATGGTCGAACACCGGGGTCATGGGGCCGCGTGTCAGATACAGCACGGCAAAGGCCACGGGCACGCTCCAAAACGCCGCAATCGCCAGCTGCCAGCAAAAGAACAGCGACGCCACGAACACGATGGCACTTGCGATGATGGCACCCCAAAGCTCTCCCAGCACATGACTGTAGGCATGCTCCATAGTCTGAACGTCGCCCATGATGGTCTCGGTTAGATCGGCCAGATCACGACGGCCGAAAAACGACAACGGCAGTTTGCGCAAGCGCTCGGCAATCCCCATGCGCTGCTTGCCGCACTCCTCGTAAAAGATGCAGTAGGTGTAGTAATACTGCTGCCAGTTAGAGGCAAAGAGCAACACAAAAAAGACCAGGAGGCCGCCCACAATCGGCAGGGCATCCGGCAGGTCGGCGCCGGTGGCGAGATGCTCGACAAAGCCGGCCATGACCAGGAACAAAAAGCCCATGCCGGCCATGGTCACAAGATTGGTGAGCGTGGTCCAGAAAATGCCGCGTTTTACGCCGGCGACACCTTTATCGGATAGGAAATACTTCTTTTGGAATGAGGCGAACATTTAGGCCTCGCCTCCCTTCGCGACGGCGACATCCGCGGTCGCTGCAGTGATTTTCCAGCTCGCGGCCTGTTCGTATTCGGCCCACATCTTGGCGTACAGGCCGTTTTGGGACAGCAGCTCGGCATGAGTGCCAGCCTCCTGCACGCTACCCTGGTTGAGCACCACGATTTGGTCTGCGGCCACTACAGTCGAGAGTCGGTGCGCAATCATAATGACCGTGCGACCCGCCGCCAGCTTGCTAAAGGCGCGCTGGATGAGCGCCTCGTTCTCGGGGTCGGCAAATGCCGTGGCCTCATCGAGCACCACGATGGGCGCGTCTCTAAGGATTGCGCGGGCGAGTGCCACGCGCTGGACCTCGCCGCCCGAAAGATATGCCCCACCGGCACCGAGCATGGTATTGATGCCCTGTGGGAGCTTGGCCACAATGTCGTCGCACTGAGCTGCGGAGAGGGCCGCACGCACTTCGTCGTCAGTGGCCGTAGGCTTGGAGGCGCGCACGTTATCGGCAAGTGTTTGCCGGAACAGCTGGTTGGTCTGGAACACGAAGGCAACCTGGTCCATAAGCTCGTGCGGGTCCATGTCGCGAACGTCTACGCCGCCTACGAGCACGCGACCTGCGGAAACATCCCAAAAACGAGGAATCAGGCTTGCGCAGGTTGACTTGCCGCCGCCCGAAGGACCCACCAGCGCGAGGGTGCTACCTGCGGGAACGCTAAAACTCGCATGGTTGACGGCAGGCGCCTCGGCGCCCTCGTAGGTAAAGCTCACGTCCTCAAAGCGCACATCGCCGCCAGCGGGGTGCTTGGGTTGAGCGGGCACGGAGAGCTGCTTGGAATCCATAACGCTTCGGATGCGAGCCAGCGAATCAGCACTCATCTGAGACGCCTCGCCCACAAACATAAGCTTGGTCAT
>UROR01000035.1 GCA_900549535.1 uncultured Collinsella sp.
TCCGCGCCTAACGCAAGAGCAGATCGATACCGAGGTGCCTCATGCGCCCGCCTCGGCTGCCGCGGTTCTTTCGGACGCCGCCGATCCTAACGAGACCTGCGTGCTGCCGGCTTTCGATAAGGATTTCGGTATCCCCAAGGTCGATATTCCCACGCCCGTTTCCCTGCATGACGATGCTCAAAAACCCAAGCGCAAGGTGCATCCCGACGAGGACGCCTATCACAAGCACAAGCGTCATATCCCCAAGCCGCTCATCGTCATCGCGGTCCTTGCCGTCGTGTGCGGTGGTGCGTATTGGTTCGTGACGGCCGATCCCATGGGTGTCATGCCTGGCTTCTATGACCAGTTTGGCCAGGCCGCGCAGACGACCTTCCCCACGCGCCAAAAGGGCGAGGCCACTGAGGACGATACCAAGCAGGACGATTCTGCCGAGGTGGTCCAGGAAGAAACCGTGCTCACCGATGATCAGCTCTATACCAGACTCGACGGTCTGTATCAGACCATCGTGTCCTACGGTGATGAGGACCAGATCGGCGAGGTCATCGATTCCTTTAACAACGGCTATCTCCGAACGCCGCTGTCCACCCGCCAGGAGCTGTCGCAGAGTGCCTACGCCCTGCGCGACCAGATCAAAAAGACGCAAGATGAGCTTAACAACCTTAAGTATCAGGACGATACGGTCTATGCGGACGACATCGCCCACTTAAAGCAGCTTGCCGAGTGGATGTACGAGCGTGTCGACGTGATCTGCCAGAGCTGGGATATCTCGCTGGCCATTCCTGATGGTGAGTCGATGAGTTCCCACCAAAGCGAGATCCTGGCGCCCATCGCGCAGGGCGGCAACAGCGCGCTGAACCAGTACGACGCCAATGTGGGCTCCTGGAAGCCGCAGCAGCGTTCCTAAAATTAGTTCGCCATAGTCGGCATAACCTACGTGCGCAATTGATGTAAGCGCATGCTTATTGCTACAATTCGTACAAATATGCTTTAAACGCACGAGGAAGGAACCACATGTTTGGTTTTAAGAAAGAGCTCTACACGCCCGAGTATCAGCTTGCCGGCGACGAGTGCGCCGTTATCGAGACGTCGAAGGGTACCATCAAGGTCAAGTTTGACGGTGAGGGCGCTCCCATTCATGTCGCGAACTTCTGCGAGCTTTCCACGATGGGTTTCTATGATGGCCTTAAGTTCCATCGCTATGTGCCCGGCTTTGTCATTCAGGGCGGCGACCCCAATACCCGCGATATGTCCGGCGCCGACGTCGCTGCCGGTCTTGAGGGCCCCGACGGCATGCCCGGTACCGGTGGCCCCGGCTACTGCATCAAGGGCGAGTTTGCCACCAATCCGCGCAACAGCCATGTCGATGGTGCCCTTGCCATGGCACGCTCCATGGACCCCGATTCCGCGGGTTCGCAGTTCTACTTCTGCCTGGGTGCCCAGCATAACCTCGATTCCGGTTACACCGTCTTTGGTACCACGGTCGAGGGTCTCGATGTGATTTCGCAGCTGCGTGCCGGCGACGAGATCGTCCATGTCGAGATCGTTCACGAGTAAAGGGGACTTCCTTGAATAGCCAGCTGATCCAACAGGGCCGCGCCGCTTACCGCGCGGGTGATTTTTCCGCTGCAGCCCAGATGCTTGGGGCGGCAAAGACTCCCGATGAGATTATGGGCGAGGCCGATCACCTTCGTGGCAACGCCTTGATGCACCTGGGCATGTATGCCGAGGCCGCCGAGGCCTACGCCGCTGCCCTCAATGACGGCACCTACGGCAAGCGCGGCGCGCTGCTCACCAACCGCGGCAAGGCACTCGCCGCCGTGGGCGACTACACGACGGCCGCCCAGGCGTTCTCTGCTGCTACGCAGGATGCTTCCTATGCCACGCCGTTCAAGGCCTATCTGGGCCTGGGTAACGCGCTGTTCCAGTCGGGCGACTATGCCAACGCGGGTACTGCCTTCCGTCAGGCTGCCATCGACGGCGCCAATCCGGCTCCTGCCGCCGCACTCGGCGAGCTTGGTCGTTGCTTCATTAAGCTCGGCCGTCCGGCGGATGCCGTGGAGACCTACCGCACGGCTATCGACTTTGCCGGCCCCCGCGACGACACGCGTGCGCTCAACGCCGGCATGGGTCAGGCGCTTTCTGCCGCCGGCCGTCCCTCCGACGCACTCGACGCCTTTAACGCCGCTACTGCAGATGGCATCTACCAGCTCACCTCCGAGCAGGCCGATGAGCTTGCCCGCGTGCACGATTCGCTTGCCGCGCTGTCTGCCCAGACGGCTATGGCCACGGCTCCGGCGCCCGCGATGGACGCTCCTGCCGTCGATCCTCTCGATCCTACGGGCGCGACCGGTCAGTTTATGCCCGATCCCTCGGACACCGGCTTCTTTACGCTGTCCGAGTCCGAGATGGTCCAGCAGGACCGTCAGGATCGTAAGCAGGCCAAGGTCCGTCGTCGCCATCGCCACACGGGTCTTAAAGTCTTCATCGTGCTGCTTCTGCTCATTTTGATCGCCGCGGGCGGTCTGGGCTTTGCCTACACGCGCGGCTTTGGCTTCCCGTCTCAGGAGTCTGTCGCTACCGATCTGTTCCAGGCTGCCGGCGACGGTGACGCCGCAAAGGCCGAGTCTTGCCTGGCCTCGAGCCTGTCCGAGGACGCTAAGTCGATGATCATCTCCTCGATTCCGCAGGGTGCCACCGTGTCCGTCGAGGGCATGGATCAGTCCATGACCGAGACGACCGCCAAGGTGAAGGCATCGCTGTCCAAGGGCGGCGAGCAGGAGTACACCGTCAAATTCGTGCGCTCCGACAACCATATCGGCTGGGCCGTTTCCTCGCTCGATATGGATTTCTCGGCTGCTGACAACCAGTAGTGACCTTATGGGATTTAGCTTTGCCCGGCGCTTCACCGCAAGTGAGGCGCCGGGCTTGCGCTAGTATGATGAGCTAGTAGTTTTCCAGCAATCATCCAACACATCAGGAGTTGCGTTGTTTTCTTTGATGGATATGTTCTTCGGTAGCTATGCGGGCGATCTTGCCATCGACCTCGGCACCGCCAATACGCTTGTCTCCGTGCGCGGCAAGGGCATCGTCATTCGTGAGCCCTCTGTTGTCGCCATCGACAAGAACGACGAGCGCATCTTGGCGGTCGGTATCGAGGCAAAGCGCATGCTCGGCCGTACGCCCGGCAACATCGTGGCCGTTCGTCCCCTGAAGGACGGCGTCATCGCCGACTTCGATGTTACCGAGGCCATGCTTCGCTACTTTATCGACAAGGCGTCCGAGAAGCGCTATCCGTGGACTCCGCGTCCGCGTGTTGTCGTCTGCGTTCCCTCCGGTGTCACGTCGGTCGAGAAGCGCGCTGTCTTTGAGGCCACGATCCAGGCCGGTGCCCGCCAGGCCTATCTGATCGAAGAGCCCATGGCGGCTGCCATCGGCGCCGACCTGCCCGTCGAGGAACCCACCGGCTCCATGGTCATCGACATCGGTGGCGGTACCACCGAGGTTGCCGTTATCGCTATGGGCGGCATCGTCGTCTCGCAGTCCATCCGTATTGCCGGCGACGAGTTCGATCAGGCCATCCTCACGCACGTTCGCGATGCCTACAACCTGGCCATCGGCGAGCGTACGGCAGAGGACATCAAGATCAAGGTCGGCTCCGCCGTGCCGCTCAAGGACGAGCTCGACGTCGAGGTCAACGGCCGCGACGTGATCACCGGTCTGCCCAAGACCGTGCGCATCGAGAGCGAGGAGATTCGTCGCGCGCTCAACAAGCCGCTCGACGAGATGGCCAAGGCCGTCAAGGACGCACTCGACGCTACGCCTCCCGATCTTGCCTCGGACCTTATGTACTATGGCATTTTGCTGACCGGTGGCGGCGCGCTGCTGCGCGGTCTCGATGTGCGCCTGCGCGATGAGACCGGCGTTTCGGTCAATGTTAGCCCCACGGCGCTCGATAACGTTGTTAACGGCTGTGCCCGCGTGCTCGAGGCCAATGCGTTTGATGGCGGCTTCGTCCAGACCAATGCTTAATTTCCAAAAGGTGGATTCCATTTGGCACGATCTTCGGGTTTCTCCACAAATCTGAATACCAAGCGACAATCAACGGGTATGCGCCCGTTGATTGTTTTCAGCCTGATTTCGGTGTTGCTGCTCACGTTTTACATCCGCGAGGGCGAGGCAGGGCCGATTCATGCCGCGCGTTCGGGCGTAACGACGATTACCTCTCCGGTGCGCTTTGTGGGCTCGGCTGTGGCGGCTCCCTTCAATGCGATTGGCAACGTGTTCTCTAACCTAACGGCGTCGCAGGACACGCTCGACGAGCTCAAGAAGCAAAATGAGGAGCTGACCTCTAAGGTCGCCGAGCTTTCTGAGGCTCAAAAGACTGCCGAGCGCCTGGAGGGCCTGGTCGGGCTGCAATCGACCTACAACCTCAAATCTACCGCAGCTCGTATCGTTGGTGCCTCCGGCGATGCCTGGACCTCGACCGTTACCATCGACAAGGGCTCTGCCGACGGCCTTACCATCAACATGCCCGTGACGAGTTCTGCCGGTGTTATCGGCCAGATTATCGAGGTATCGGCCAAGACCTCTACCGTGCGCCTGATTGGCGACGAGAACTCGGGCGTGTCCGCCATGGTGCAGGACACGCGCGCCCAGGGTATGCTGCAGGGTCAGGCTGACGGCACGCTGCGTCTTGAGTACGTGAGCGTCGACTCCGATGTTAAGGTTGGCGATATCATCGTGACCTCTGGCATCGGTGGCGTGTTCCCCAAGGGCCTTCCGCTTGGCACCGTCTCGTCGGTTGAGAAATCGGCAAACGACGTGTACTACACCATTGTGGTGCGCGCTCAGACCACGGCCGAGAATAACGAGGAAGTGCTGGTCATCACCTCGCTGACCGACGAACAGTCGGCCTCGGATGAGGACGTGAGCACGGCCAACAGCACGCCGCAGGGAACGTCGCGCGATGCTGCAACCAAGATGAAGGACGAGAGCTCGGATGACAGTTCCGACACGTCCGAGACGACCGATTCCGGCTCGAGCGAATAGGGGGCATGTCCATGGATCTACACGAGCAGGGGATGAGCTCCCGCACGTTTGTGATCGCTGCCATTGTGTGCGTGCTGCTGCAGGCAGGCCTGGCACCGCAGATCTCCATTGCGGGCGGTCGCGTCAACTTCATGATTATCCTGGTGTGCCTAAGCGTGTTCTCGGGCGACCCGACCCGTGCCGTCGTGTGCGGTTTTTGCAGCGGCTTGTTCTATGACCTGTCCGCTGCCGTGCCGGTGGGCGTTATGTCGCTCCTGCTGACCGTGGGTTCTTTTGCCCTGGTGCACAGCGCCGTCGGTCAGACGGGCGGTACCCCGAGTGCGCGCGGCGTCACTGTGGGCGCCTTTGCGCTCGTCATTAATGTGATCTACAGCATCATCTTGCTGTTTATGGGTTTGGAGACGAGCTTTGTCGTGGCGATCTTCGGCCATGCGCTGCCGTCCTCGATCCTGACGGGTCTGGTTGCCATTCCGTTTTTGATGTCCGGCGTCGTGCCGCAGTCCGGCTATGGATTCTCCGCACGTGGCGGACGCCAGGCGGGTATGCGCTTTAAGCCCAAGACCCGCAAGCTCAAATAGGGGAGGCCCGTAGATGTCTTCCCAGTTGACGGTTATTATCGCCGGTATCGTGCTGGTTGTGGCCATCGTGGTCGCGCTGGTCATCATGCGTCGCGGCGATTCCCGTTTTACCTACGATACGCAGCATGGAACGGCCCCGCGCGCCACCGAGGGCGAGGGCAATACCGCGGCGACCGCCTTTAAGGGCCGCTTTTCCATCCTCACCACGGGTGTGGGCGCGATGTTTGCGGCACTTGCCGTCAAGCTGTGGGGCATGCAGATGGTCTCGTCGGACTATTACGAGAAGCAGGCTAATAGCAATCAGACTCGCACCGTTACCACACCCGCTGTGCGCGGCCGCATCCTCGACCGCAATGGCGTGGCGCTTGTCCAGAACCGTCCCTCACTTGCTGTCGTGGCCTACCGCGACCTTGCCGAGGATGAGGTTCTGGTTCGCCATCTTGCCAACGTGCTTGGAATGCCTTACGTGGCGGTCCTTCGCAATATTCAGGATAATACAGAGGGCGCACAGAGCCTGCATACCATCGCGACGGACGTCCGTCGCTCCACGGTTGCCTATATTCAGGAGCATGCCGGCGAGTTCCCGGGCGTCAAGATTGCCGAGCGTACCGAGCGCCAGTATCCATATGGCGAGACGGCATGTCATATCTTGGGCTATACCGGCACCATTACCTCCGAGCAGCTCGAGGCCCAGAATAAGAAAACCTCTGGCGATGATGATGCTTCTGCTGGCAAGATTACGTACCAGTCGGGCGATATCGTGGGCCAGGCGGGCGTTGAGAGCTACTACGAAAACCTGCTGCAGGGTATTCGTGGCGAGCAGACCGTCAAGGTCGATGCCTCGGGCAATGTGACCGGTCAGGCCGGCGCCGTGCCCGCGAAGGCCGGCTCCGACATTAAGCTCACGCTCGACCTTAAGATCCAACAGGCCTGTGAGACGGCGCTGGCGAGCGCTATCGAGCTTGCCAAGACCACTGGCTACAGCAATGCCGGCAACGGCGCTGTGGTGTGTCTCGATCCCAACAATGGCGAGATCCTGGGCATGGCGAGCGAGCCCAAGTTCGATCCGTCCGTCTTTATCGGCGGTGTCTCAAATGACGTGTGGACCGAGCTCAATGATGACAAGGGTTCGCACCCGCTGCTCAACCGCGCTATTAGCGGACAGTACATGTCGGCCTCGACCATCAAGCCGCTCTCGGCGCTGGCCGGTCTTGAGTTTGGAACCTACACGTCGGGGCAGACGACCAACTGCACGGGTTATTGGACGGGTCTGGGCAAGTCGTGGGGCAAGTACTGCTGGCTGCATTCCGGCCACGGCACCATGACGCTGCAGTCGGGTATCGCCAACTCGTGCGACCCCGTCTTCTACGACATGGGCAAGGCGTTCTTTTATGACGAGCAACATCCCGAGGGCCTGCAGGAGGTCTTTCGTCGCTGGGGTCTAGGCAAGACCTGCGGTATCGATCTGCCGAGTGAGGGCGCGGGCCGTATTCCCGATGCCGAGTGGAAAGAGTCGTACTTCACCGACGCCTCTGCCGAGGACCGCAAGTGGAATGCCGGCGATATGACCAACATTGCCATCGGTCAGGGTGACATTCTGGTGACGCCCCTGCAGATGGCGTGTGCCTATATGGGTCTTGCCAACGGCGGCAAACAGTACGTGCCTCACGTGTTTTTGTCTGCCGTGTCGCGCGATGGCGACGGCGATGCCTATAAGTACAACGGCAAGGGCAAGAAGAAGCGTTTGGTGGCCAAGATCAACAGCGATTCGGATTTGGCTCTTGTTCGCAACGGCATGCACGACGTGATTTACACGGCATCGACGTCCCTGGCGGCGCACTTTGGCACCCTGACGCCGCAGGTATACGGCAAGTCGGGCACGGGCGAGAAAAGCGGCGAGGACGAATACGCGTGGTTCTGCGCCTATGCACCGGCCGATGACCCCAAGTATGTCATCGCTACTGTCCTGGAGCAGGGCGGCGGCGGCTCAGATACCGCGATGCATGTCGTGCGCGACGTGCTCGGCGTGATTTATGGCGAGCCCGATACCTCTTCGGCCTCGGGCGATTCTTCGGTTCGATAGGAGGTTGCGATGGATTTTTCTCCGGCGGATCTGTTCCGTTCAACCAAGACCGGCTCTCGCAGCAGCCTGGACCGCGTCAACAAGCAACTTTCGGCCTCGCGCGGCACGTTTCGCCAAAAGGTGCATATCGGTGTGCTCGTGGCTACTGTGGCGCTCGTCGCCTACGGTGCCATCATTATCTGGTCGGCTTCGCAGTTTAAGGCCGATGCTTCGTTCTCACGCCATCTGCTGGGAATTGGCATCGGAGCAGTGCTGGCGGTGCTGGTCTGGCGCTCCGACCTGCGCGGTATTTCCAATTTCTCGACGGCGTTGCTCGTCATCGACCTGATCGTGATCTTCTCGCCCAAGATTCCGGGTCTGTCCTATACGGGCGGTCTGGGCATGACGGGCTGGATCAAGATTCCCGGTATCGGCTTGACGTTCCAGCCGGTTGAGCTTGCCAAGCTCATCACCATCTTCTTTATCGCCACGCTTGGCTCGCAGTATAACGGTCGCATCGATACCGTTCGCGACTACGTCAAGCTCTGCGGCATGCTGTCCATCCCGTTTTTGGCCGTCGTCGCCATGGGCGACCTGGGCTCGGGCCTGGTCGTGCTGGTTTCTGGCGCTATCGTCATCTGTATGAGCGGTGCACGCCGCGAATGGGTGCTGTCGACCCTGGCCCTGCTTGTGGGCCTGGTGGCCCTCGTCCTGGCGCTCGATTCGGTCTTTGATTCGTTGCTCGGCCATGATGTGCTCATCAAGCAGTATCAGATGAACCGTCTGACGGTCTTTATCGACCCCGATAATGCCGATTCGGACGATGCGTACAATCTGCAGCAGTCGTTGATCGCGGTCGGCTCGGGCGGTTTCTTTGGTAAGGGCCTGGGGCATGCGACGCAGTCGGCCGGCGGCTTTCTGCCTGAGTTCCACACCGACTTCGTCTTCGCCTTCCTGTCCGAGACCTTTGGCTTTTGCGGTTCCTTTTTGCTCCTGTGCCTCTACGTGCTGCTGATCTTTTCGACGATTCGCGTCGCCTTTAAGTGCGAGTCGCTGTTTTTGCGTCTTTCGTGTGTGGGCATCGTTGGCATGTGGGCGTTCCAGACCTTCGAAAACATCGGCATGTGCATCGGCATGATGCCGATTACCGGTATTCCGCTACCGTTTATTAGCTTCGGTTCGTCTTCGATGATGATTCAGCTGCTGACAGTGGGTATCGTACAATCCATATGGCGGCATCGTTCGGGCGCCGCGTAACCGCTGGAGGGGTTTGCTATGAAAATTCCCGTAGATAAGCTGACCCGCGCTTTTAAGATGGGCGCGTCCGTTAAGAAGGATTCCGATACGCCGGTGCGCGTTTCGGTCTATCTGGATTCGTCCGCCTCGCGCTTTCTGGCCGAGACGGTGCGTGACGCCTTTGTGCCGCAGACGACCTCGGGCATTGTGCGCGTCGAGCGTCTGGGGGAGGAGCGAATTGCTCCAAAGACCGATACCGATGTGGTACTGGTGCTCTCGTGTGGTTCCGACCGCCTGGAGAGTGCCGTGCAGGAGCTCGTGATCGCCGGCGCGCCCGTGTGCGTGCTTGCCGAGTCTGCTGTGGAGGTGCCGTTTATCGAGGAGTCCACGCCCATGCTCGGCGTGGTGGCGGCAACCGATAAGACGTATCTGCTCGAGACGCTTGCCCGCTGGATTCTCGATCGCACCGAAAAGGAAACCGCTTTTGCGGCGAACTTTGCCTTCATGCGCATCGCGGCGGCCAATCGTATCATTACCTCGTGCGCGCTCACCAATATGGCGACCGGTGCGCTGGTGTTTTTGCCGGGCGCCGATTATCCCGTTATGGCGCTGGCGCAGGTGGGCATGCTCTTTGAGCTCGCTGCCGTCTTTGGACGCGGCATTAAGCCTGAGCGCGGCTATGAGGTCGCGGGCGTGCTTGCCGGCGGTCTTGTGATCCGCGCGGTCACCCGCGCACTCGTCAAGCAGACGCCGCATATTGGGTTTGCCGTCAAGGCGCTCACCGCTGCCGCGGGCACCTATGGCATGGGCCGTGCGCTCGTTTCGCTCTACGAGCGCGATGTCGACTACAGCCGTGCCAACGAGGTGGTCACTGCCACGTTCTCCCGCGTTCGCGATCTGGTGACCACGGTCGCGGGTGCTACCCGTCCTATGGCGTCCTACCAAGACGCATCCGATCTCGCTGCTTAGGGGTTTTCCGTTGCGCGTTGCATACCAAGACTGTTTTCATTTAATTGAGCCGCTGCTCGCCAAGGTCGAAAAGCCGAGTCGCTATATCGATCACGAGTGGGGCACGCTTTCCAAGGCCGATGCCGACTACCGTTGCTGCTTGATCTACCCGGATGTGTACGAGGTTGGTCTGCCCAACCAGGGTATCGCCATCCTCTACAACATTCTTAACCAGGCCGAGGGCATCTCCTGCGAGCGCGGCTATGTGCCGTGGCCCGACATGGGTGACGCCATGCGCGAGGCGGGCATTCCGCTGCTGTCGCTCGAAGGTGCAGCGCCGGTCGCTTCGTTTGATATCGTCGGTCTGCATGTGCCGCACGAGATGGCGGTGACGAACTTCCTCGAGGCTTTGGACCTCGCTGGCATTCCGCTGTTAGCGGCCGACCGAGGTGAAGACGACCCCATCATCATCGCCGGCGGTCCCTCGGTGTACAACCCTGAGCCGTACGCGGCCTTCTTCGATGCCATCCTCATCGGCGAGGGCGAGGAATCGCTGCTCGAGACCTGCCAGCTGCATCGCCGCCTGCGTGACGAAGGAGTCCCGCGCGCGCAGATTGTTGAGCAGCTTGCATCCATTGCCGGCAACTACGTGCCGTCGCTCTATGAGGTTCGTCACGATGAGCCCTGCTCGCCGCATGGCTACACCGTGCCGCGTGAGGGCAAGGATGCTCCGGTCGTGGTCTACAAGCGCGTCGTCGAGGATTTCGGCGCCACGAATCCGCTGTCGCAGTCGTGCGTGCCCTATGCGCAGCTGGTTCACGACCGCCTGTCTATCGAGATCCTGCGCGGCTGCGCCCGCGGCTGTCGTTTTTGCCAGGCTGGCATGACGTATCGCCCGGTGCGCGAGCGCTCGGCCGACCAGATCGTCTCGTCGGTGATTCAGGGTCTGGAAAAGACCGGCTATGACGAGGTGTCGCTGACCTCGCTCTCCACGACCGACCACTCCTGCATTCGTGACGTGCTCGGCAGGCTCAACCGTCGCCTGGAGGATACGGGTATTCGCGTGTCTATTCCGTCGCAGCGCCTGGATTCGTTTGGCGTGGATATGGCCGAGTCGGTCGCCGGCGAAAAGAAGGGCGGCCTGACGTTCGCACCCGAGGCCGGCAGCCAGCGCATGCGCGACATCATTAACAAGAACGTGACCGAGGAGGACCTGGACCGTGCGGCCAAGGCGGCCTTCGAGGCCGGCTGGAACCGCATGAAGCTCTACTTTATGATGGGCCTTCCCGGCGAGCGCGACGAGGACATCGTGGCCATCGCCAATCTGGCCGATCACGTGCTGGAGCTCGGTCGTTCCGTGGTGCCCAAGGCTCGTCGCGGCTCGATCTCGGTGTCCATTTCGGTTTCGGTGTTTATCCCCAAGGCTGCCACGCCGTTCCAGTGGTGCCCGCAGCTCGACTACGACGACGTCAAGCGTCGCCAGAAGCTGCTTATCACGAGCGTTCGCAACCGTGCCGTCCGCGTGCATTACCACGATGCCGAGACCTCGCTCATCGAGGCCGCGCTCTCCCGCGCCGGTCGTGACATGACGCCCGTCATCATCGATGCTTGGCGCTCGGGGTCTCGCTTTGACGCCTGGGTAGAGCATTTCTCGCTCGATAACTGGAAGGAGGCTGCTGCCAAAAACGGCATCGACCTCAATGAGCTTGTGCACCTGCCCTACGAGTTGGACTGGCGTCTGCCGTGGGAGCATGTGAGCCCCGGCTGCACGCGCGGCTTCCTCGAGCGCGAGTACCGTCGCTCGCTCGAGGGTGTCACGACTCCCGACTGCACCCGCACGTCGTGCACCGGCTGCGGAATCTGCCCCACGCTCCACGCAAAGAATGTATTGATTGGTGATCGCGCATGAGTGAGCGCCTGACCGACAGCCCCACGCTCTTTAGACTTCGTGTTCGCTATGGCAAACGCGATCGCCTTAAGTACCTGGGCCATCTCGAAGTAATCCATACCATTGAGCGCATCGTGCGCCGTGCGGGACTTCCCTATGCCGTCACGCAGGGCTTCTCTCCGCACATGCGCGTGGGCTTCTCTTCGGCGCTACCGGTGGGTACGTCGTCGACCTGCGAGTGGTATGACCTGTTTATGACCGAGTTCGTGGCGCTCGACGAGGCGTTTGGGCGCCTGTCTGCGGCGTCTCCGGCCGATCTGGCGCCCATCGAGGCGGCGTACATCGACGTGCGCACGCCGGCGTTGACGGCGCAGCTCACGCGCCTGTCGTATCGCATCGACCTGCACTTGGATCCCGAGGCGCCCGTAAGCGCCGACGAGGTGCGTCGTGCGATCGACACGCTGCGCGCGGGTCATGGTATTGACTATGCGCGCGGCAAAAAGAGCAAGCGCTTAGACCTTGACCACACACTGGTGGGCTATGAGATTACGGCGGGGGAGCGTCCGGACCATCTGGTGCTCATGCTCGACACCCATGCCGACAACGAGGGCTCCATGCGTCCGGAGATTTTGCTTTCTGCTGCTGATGTTTTGTTGCAGGGCTTGACCCCGGGCGTCGATGCACCTATTGTTTCCACCGGTATGCAAGACCTCGTGACCATCTGCTCCTACGATGTCGAGCGTCAGAATCAAGCATGCGAGGACGACGAGGGCCGACTCGTCAGCCCCATACCTGTGCGAACTTGTGGATTTGCTCCACATACTCGTTGACGGGGGTATTTTCGCCTGCTACTATATTCGGCTGTTGCACTAACTGATGCATGAAGGGCAAGTAAACATGTACGCAATCGTTAACTCGGGCGGCAAGCAGTACAAGGTCGCCACCGACGATGTCATCACCGTCGAGAAGATCGAGGGCAATGAGGGCGACAAGGTCACCCTGCCGGTCATCTTCCTCAACGATGGTAAGAAGATCGTCACCGATCCCGACAAGCTGGCCAAGGCCAAGGTTACCGCTCAGATCGTTGAGCAGTTCAAGGGCGAGAAGCAGCTGGTCTTCAAGTTCCACAAGCGTAAGCGCTATCGTCGTCTGAAGGGTCACCGTCAGCAGCTCACCAAGCTGAAGATCGTGAAGGTCCAGGCTACGTCCCGCGCCAAGAAGGCTGTCAAGGCAGAGGCCGAGGCTGTTGCCGAGGCTCCCGTCGCCGAGTAGATTACACTCGTAACGAAAGAGTAGGTATACACAATGGCACACAAAAAAGGACTCGGTTCCTCCCGTAATGGCCGTGACTCCCGCGGTCAGCGCCTTGGCACGAAGCGCTATGCCGGCCAGACGGTAACCACGGGCACGATTCTCGTCCGTCAGCACGGCACGCACATCCATCCGGGTGAGAACGTTGGCCGTGGCAAGGACGACACGCTGTTCGCGCTGGTCGACGGTACCGTTGAGTTCCACAAGGGTATCAAGCACAGGGTCAGCGTACGCCCGCTCGCGAACGCGTAATTCACCCTTCATAGAGCACATATGTGGGAGGCACTTGAGTTTTAGGATTCAAGGGTCTCCCTCTTTTTGTAGGAGGCGATTCTGTTGTCACAGTTCACCGATATCAGCCGCATTAACGTGTGCGGCGGCGACGGCGGAGCCGGATGCATGTCGTTTAGGCGCGAGGCATTTGTCCCCAAGGGCGGCCCCGATGGCGGCGACGGCGGTCGTGGCGGCAATGTCGTCATCCAGGCCGATGCTCAGCTGTCTTCGTTGATCGATTACCGCTTTAAGCATCACTTCCGCGCCGAACGCGGCACGCACGGGCAGGGTGCCCGTCGTAACGGCAAGAGCGGCGAGGACCTGATCCTGAAGGTTCCCATGGGCACCGTGGTGCGCGAGCTCGACCCCGAGACGCAGACCCCGATGTTCGAGATTGCTGACCTGGTGCACGATGGCGAGCGCGTTGTCGTGGCGCCCGGCGGTGCCGGTGGCCTGGGCAACACGCACTTTGTGACGTCGGTGCGCCGCGCGCCCGCGTTCGCTCAGCTGGGCGAACCGGCCGAGGAGCACTGGATTGAGCTTGAGATGAAGCTTATGGCCGATGCCGCACTCGTGGGCTTCCCCTCGGTGGGCAAGTCCTCGCTTATCGCGCGCATGAGTGCCGCCCGTCCCAAGATCGCCGACTATCCGTTTACAACGCTCGTGCCGAACCTCGGCATGGTGCGTGCCGGTGAGTATTCTTACGTCGTTGCCGACGTTCCTGGTTTGATCGAGGGCGCAAGCGAGGGCAAGGGCCTGGGCCATCAGTTCCTGCGCCACATTGAGCGCACGGCGCTCATCATGCATGTCGTTGACATGACGGGCGGGTTTGAGGATCGCGACCCGGTTGAGGATTACCGTATCATCAACCGTGAGCTCGAGCAGTATGGCGCCGAGCTTTCGGAGCGTCCGCAGATCGTCGTCGCCAACAAGTGCGATGCGCCGGGCACGGCCGACAAGATTGCCGACCTCAAGCGTGCGGCACTCGACGACGGCCATATGTTCTTTGCCGTGTCCGCCGTGACGGGTGCCGGTCTCAATACGCTGATGCTTGCCGTAGGCGAGCAGGTGGCTAAGCTTCGCGCCGAGCTGGCGGTCTCTGATGAGCCGGTCGATCTGCGCGACGAGGAGTGGGAGCGCCGCCGTCTGCAGCGCGAGAAGCGGTTCCGCATTGTCCAGGAAGAGCCCGGCGCCTTCCGCGTGGTCGGTCGTGCCATCGAGCGCATGGTCATCCAGACCGACTGGGAAAACGAGGAAGCCGTCATCTACCTGCAGCATAAGTTTGCGCGTATGGGTGTTGACGACGCGCTCGAGAAGGCCGGTTGCCGTGCGGGCGACGAGGTCCGCATTTGCCAGCGCGCCTTTGACTTTGAGGGCGCTGAGGACTTCTCGGAGTACGAGGAGCTCGAGGACGCTGGCGAGGACGTTGCCGTTGAGGCCATTGACGTGGCCGATGCTGCGGATGAGGGCGTCGAGGCTATCGATGCGGCGGATGCCGCGGACGATGCCGAGACCTCGGAGGGCGAGTAAGCCATGTCGCTGCGCGGTGGAATCGGTTTGCCCGAGCTTCCCATAAAAGAGGGCAAGGAGTTTCGGCTTGGCATTATGGGCGGCACATTCGACCCGATTCATTACGGGCACCTGGTGACTGCCGAGCAGGCGCGCGAGTCGCTCGACTTGGACGCTGTGCTCTTTATGCCGGCGGGCTCTCCCGCCTTTAAGCTTGACAAGCCGGTTACACCTGCCGAGGACCGTTATGCCATGACGGTCCTCGCCACCGCCGCGAACCCGGCCTTTTTGGCGAGCCGGTTCGAGATTGACCGTCCGGGTGTAACCTATACGGCCGATACGCTTCATGCCCTTCGCGATTTTTACCCGCCGCAGGTAAAGCTCTACTTTATTACGGGCGCCGATGCGATTATCGATATTGTGACCTGGCATGATGCCGAACGAATCGCTGAGCTTGCTACCTTTATTGCGGCGACGCGACCGGGCTTTGATATCGATACGGCGCGTGCCCGAATCAAAGAGTCGGGGCTGCCGTTCGACGTGCGCTATATTCAGATTCCGGCGCTAGCGATCAGCTCGACGAACATTCGTAAGCGAGTTGCCCGCGGCATGAGCGTGCGCTATCTTACGAGCGAGTCCGTGCTCGGCTACATTCGCAAGCGCAGTTTGTATGTCGATCTGGGTCAAGAAGATTTTGAGTGATGGGGGCTACGTTGTCGGTAGAGGATCAGTTTGAGGGCGATGAGCGCGCGCTGCTCAAGCGCATTCAAGAGCTGCTCGATGTTCGCATGAAAGATAAGCGCAAGCGCTATGTGCATTCGCTGGGTGTTGCCGAGACCGCACTTCATCTGGCCGAGGTCTACGGCGTTGACCGCTTTGATGCGGCTGCCGCCGGCTTAATTCACGACTGGGACAAGGTTCTTTCCGATGACGAGCTCGTGGCCCGCGCGCTTCACTATGGCATCAAGGTTGCCGGCTCTCCTTCCGCCGCGACGCCGCTTTTGCATGGCCCTGTTGCCGCCTATGAGCTTCCGCAGCTTTTTCCCGAGCTGTCGCCGGCTGTTTTCCAGGCTGTCGACCGTCACACCGTGGGTGCCTGCGACATGACGCCGCTCGATATGGTGGTCTTTGTGGCAGATGCCATCGAGCCCAACCGTCACGGCGACTATGCCCAAGCGCTGCGCAAGATGGTGGGGGAGTCGACGCTTGACGAGTTGTTCTTCTCCTGTTTTGCGCAGGGTCTGGTCTATGTGATCCAGTCCGGGCGCTATCTTTATCCCACGGCTATTACGATTTACAACCATTACGCCCAGCTGCGCTAGCTCGGGTGTGTCTAGAAAGAGGTATTCCATGGCCGACGAGACCATGACTGACGAGCAGATTCTTAAGGATGTGGAGCACAAGAGTTTCGTTGCCACGTCCGACCGCACCGCCGCCTCGCTGTCCGCGAGCGGTGTCGCCGCCGAGGATGTCGCCCGCGCCGCCGCGCAGGCCGCCTACGACAAGAAGGGCGAGGACGTGCAGGTGCTCGACCTGACCGAGCTTTCCGACGTGTGCGACTACTTTGTGCTTGCCACCGGTACCAACAACCGCCAGGTCGATTCGATCGTCGACGAGATCGAGGAGAAGGTCGCCGAGGCTTGCGGCGAGCATCCGTTCTCCATCGAGGGCCGCGAGCAGAAGACCTGGATGCTCATGGACTACGGCTCGGTTGTCGTCCACATCTTCACTCCCGAAGCCCGCGACTTCTACCGCCTAGAAAAGCTCTGGGGTGACGCCCCCCAGCTCCCCCTCAATCTCCTCTAGTAGCTCATTTGATACGGGGCTTTTTAGCTAGCTTCGCGCATTTCGCCGGGCAGTTGCGGTTTTCCGCCCCTGCCCGGCTTTCTTTTTGCCCAAAGTAGCTAATTTGGGCCGGGGCTTTTTTAGCTACTACCTACC
>UROR01000036.1 GCA_900549535.1 uncultured Collinsella sp.
GGACCCGTACCCGTTCTGGCTGGATTAATGGATGGAAACGGATGTTCTATCGGGACACACATTTTGTCCTATAAGCCGGCTCCGCATCAAGACGGAGCCGGGCCTTGTTGCATTTGCCCAGATAAAACCTGCCAAAATGAACCTGTCCCTTTTTGGCAGGTTAGCGGAGCTTGCTGGTCTCGAAGTACTCGGGGAACTGGTCCAGAACCTCGGTTTGGTTGCGGAACATCATGTGCAGGTGCTTGCTGACCAAAAAGCTCGCTTCGATGGGGTCGCGACCGGCGATAGCGCGGCGAATCTGCTTGTGCTCGTTCACGATGTCCTGATTGTCGAGAACCTGCGTGGCGGCGCGCAGCCAGCGGAAGCGCTCCAGGTCGGCATTGGTCTCTTCGAGCCACGACCACACGGTGCTGCGACATGCGATGCTAAAAATCATGTGATGCATGAGGTTGTCGCTCAAAAAGAAGCCGATGCGATCCTCCTCGGCCATGGCCTTTTCCTGCAGCACGATGGCGCGGTCGAGCTGCTCGATGCCGGCCGACGTGGCGCGCGCACAGCACTCCACAATCACCTGCTTTTCCAGATGCTCGCGGATGTAACAGGCACTCTCGGCAAGGGTGAGGTTGATGGGTGAGACGTAGGTACCGCTCTGGGGCACGGTGCGCACCAGGCCCTCTTGCGCCAGACGCACCAGTGCCTCGCGCACAGGGGTGCGCCCCATATCTAGGTCGTCGCAAAGTTGCTTGACGCCCAGCTTTTCGCCCGGCTTGTAGTCCAGGTAGACGATTTTGCGTCGAATGGTGTGGTAGGACTGGTCCTGTAGGCTCGTTTCCTGCTCGCCGACGTGCATCGATTCTTCCATAGCGCCTCGCAACTGTTCTATCAAACTCATATGTCAGTTGTTAATTATGCCGCGAATCAGCTCTCCGCGGTGGGTAATTCGGCTGTTGCCTGAGAACTATTGCGGCATCTTAGTCTGTGTTTGCGCAAGGCCGCGCTCAATGTTGCCGTATCATAAGCCGTCGCAAACGTGAAATAGAAAGAAGGAATCCCATATGCAACTGGCAAATATCGTACGCGAGCGCTGGAAGGGCGTCTTGTTCTGCCTGATCATCGCCATTCCCGCGACGTTGCTCGGCAAACAGATTGAGGTGGTCGGTGGGCCGGTATTTGCCATCCTCTTTGGCATGGTCATGGCGCTCGTCTTTCCCAAGAATCGTCGCGAACAGCTCGCCGCCGGCGTCACCTATACGTCCAAAAAAGTCTTGCAGTACGCGGTTATCCTGCTTGGCTTTGGCATGAACCTCTCCCAGATCCTGTCCAAGGGCGCCCAGTCGCTGCCGATTATCGTGGCGACAATCTCGACCTCGCTTGTCATCGCCTTTGTGCTCTGCCGCGTTATGAACGTGCCGGGCAAGATCGCGACGCTTGTGGGTGTGGGTTCGTCGATTTGCGGCGGTTCTGCCATCGCCGCGACCGCACCCGTCATCGATGCCGACGATCGCGAGATTGCCCAGGCCATTTCGGTCATCTTCCTGTTTAACGTTATCGCGGCGCTCGTGTTTCCGACGATCGGCGGCATGCTCGGGCTGACCAACGAGGGCTTTGGCCTGTTTGCCGGCACCGCCATCAACGACACCTCGTCCGTAACGGCTGCGGCGAGCGCCTGGGACAGCATGCATCCCGGCGCCAATGTGCTCGAGAGCGCCACGGTGGTCAAGCTCACCAGGACGCTGGCCATTATTCCCATCACGTTGGTCCTCGCATGCTGGCAGATGCATCTGGCACGCAAGGCCGGCGGCAACGCCAAAAGCACGTTCTCGCTTAAACGTGCGTTTCCCATGTTTGTGCTGTTCTTTGTGCTGGCGAGCGTGATCACCACGGTGCTTCAGCTTCCTGCATCCATCACGGCGCCCATCAAGGAGCTGTCGAAGTTCTTTATTGTGATGGCCATGGCGGCTATTGGCTTTAATACCGATATCGTCGAGCTGGTCAAAAAGGGCGGCAAGCCCATCGTGCTGGGCTTTTGCTGCTGGATTGGCATTGCGTGCATGAGTTTAGGAATGCAACACGTACTGGGAATCTGGTAGAGAAGTAGCTTGTTTGCGTGCTGCGTGCTTCGTGCTGGTGAGCGCATGCTTGCGGTGGAGCGATAGGAGCTCTTGCGGGTATGGCTTGTCCGCAGGTTTATAAGTCCCGAAGAGCTCTTATCGCCCCGCCAGGATGGCGATGCGGGGCAACACCTATACTCGCAGGACGGCGCTTTCTGCCCTATAGTGTTTGGTAAGCAATATCGTTCAATTTTGAAACACTCGGTCGTACGACCGTCGGCGGTTGCACGACGCCGCGGACAGGGGCAAATCATGGATAGCGATGCCAAACTGAACATCTTGACCGATGCCCTGGCTGCTGCCGGGGCCTCGGCATTGGCAATCGATGCGCATGGGGACGTCGCGATCTCGACCATGAATGACGCGGCGCTTGAGCGGGATGTGGCGGTTTTTGTCGCTGAGCGCCTCGACCGTATAGGAGACGGCGCGCGTCTGGTTATGGGGCGTGCGGGTACGCGCCTGAGCCTGACCGTTCGCCCCACCGACAAAGAGGGCGGGGGCCTTTGGGCCGTCGTGGTCCGCGAGGTGCGCGGTGCCGCGGCGCATGCGGGCGTCGAGTGGCTCAACGCCGACGAAGTTGAGGCCCGCTACGAATCGAGCGCGTACGGCATCGTTGAGGGTGCCGCTGCGGTGGCTGCACCAGTTGCCGAGAGCTACGCGCGCGGTGTGCCCCTTATGCTCGAGGGTGAGCTGGGAGCGGGTCAGGTTGAGATCGCCAAGCGCCTCTATCTGGACGGTCCTTTTGCCGATCAGCCCTTTGTTTCCGTTGCGCTCGATGAACTCACCGATCGCGGTTGGCGCCATATGCTCAAAAGCTCCGAATCGCCGCTGTTCCAAACGGGGCTGACCCTTTGCATTGAGGGCTGGAACGCGGTTGGCCCCCAGCGCCTCCGCGAGCTCGTTTCCACGATGGCCGACACCGCGTTGGCGACGCGCTGCCATGTGGTGCTGACGGCGAATGACATGCCGGGCGGCAGCGAAAGTGATCAAGCCGCCTTTGTGACCGAGCGCTTCGCCTGTGCGGTGAGCGTGGCGCCGGCAATCGCCGAGCAGGGAGCCGCGTCGACGAAGGTTGCGCGCTATTTGGAATATCTCGCTGATGCATTTGGGACGGCAGCGCCCACGCTGTCTGCCGCGGCGACGAAGACGCTCGATGCTTACCGCTGGCCGCGCAACTATCTGCAGCTCCGCGAGGTCTCGGAACGACTGTATATATTGGTGGGGGCGGGCACGGTGGACCGCGCTGTGGCGGAGGAAGTGCTCGCCCAAGAGGACGTGATTAAGACCGCAACCTTTGGCGCCCCGACGCTCGAAAGTGACCTGTATATCCTGCGACCGCTGGCCGATACCGAGCGAGATATCGCGCATCTGGTTGTAGATCATCTCCACGGCAACCGAACCCGTGCGGCGGAGGTGCTGGGCATAAGCCGTACCACGCTGTGGCGCTTGCTGAAGGACGATGACCGTTGAGCGAGGCGCCCGTGACCGCGCGCGACGCGTGTGCTACAGTCCAAAGCGTTATTGTTTCGATTCGGTTACGGCGTGCGAGGGCATATGGCTGAGACTTCAAAACCGAGCCGCAGAAGGCGGAGTGCCGCGCCGGTCAACCGACGCACAACATCGGTGACGTGGGGTAAACACGCCTCGGGGTTTGATGGCTCGTTCAAGCGCACTAAATACGGCTATCCTTCGGCAAGCGCCCGCTTGGCAATGCAGGCAGAGTCCTCGCTGTGGGGCCGCAAACGCGTGGTGGGCTCAAAGCTCAAGCACGACGGAACGCTCGGCTACATCAGCCGCGGGGCGGCTCGCCGCAGCGGGCTCAATCCCGCCGGCTGGCATCGCTACGTGCCGATCGTGGCCGCCGTTGCAGTGATCGTCATCGCACTCGCTGCGCTTGGCTATGCCGGCGGTGGCGCCAACTTGGACGCAGTGTTTAAATCGCCCGAGCTCGCGCATGCAGGTACAGAAGTTGTCGAGGGCGCTCAGACCCAGACGGGCGTCGCGCCCCAGCGTGGTATCGTTGCGGCGGCCTCCACCATCGCCGATGCGCAAAAGGACGAAGACAAGCAAGGCGACGACGCCGAAACGGCCCAGGCAAATGAAACGGCAACAACTCCATCGGCGGGATAAGTTGCGAGTGGGGCAGCAAATTTGGGACGGGGCCTTTCAGCGGGTCCGCCGTTCGGTAGAACGGCGGAACTAATTACTTTACGTACACCACGTTGTCGCGGCGCGGCTTTGCCTCGGGTAGCGTGTCCTCGGCGTAGCCAAGAATGCAGTTACCGACACCGCGCAGGCTGCCGTCGGCGGGCAGGCCCCAGCTGGCCAGCAGCTCCAGGCCCTCGGGCGAGTCAAAGACCTCATGCGCGCGGTGAATCCAGCACGAATCGACACCCAGTGCATAGGCGGCGTTGAGCAGGTTGCCCATGGCGAGCGAGCCGTCTTCCAGATGTGTGGGCACGCTGCGGTCAACCAGCACCACCACAACGGTCTTGGCGCCATAGAAGGGGTCGCTGTTGCTGCCCATGACCTGGGCGTTGAGCTGTGAGAGACGCTCGACGGTCGCGGGGTCGGTGACGGCGACAAACGTCACCGGTTGGCGGCCCATGCCGCTCGGTGCATATTGGCCGGCTTCGATAATACGCGCAAGCTTTTCGGCCTCGACGGGACGATCGCTGTAGTTGCGGCAGCTGCGGCGGTGAATGAGCGCTTCGATGGTCTCCATGGTGTCTCCTTGCGGTGGCGTTGCAGATGCCCCGTTCATACCCGTCGGGCTCAAACGATAGACGGTCAATTGCCCGGCCAAAAGGATAGATTCCAATTGGGAAAGTAGGTTTGCATAAAAGTACCTTCAGAATGTGACAAACAAATGGGATGGTTAAACGTTTTATCCCGTCTACCCTGCGGTTTTTTACCACTTGCCTAAATGACGAACGCATAACCTCTGATAAAGGTTTTACTAAAGGAGGACCAACGTTTATCAATGCGCCGTGGTGGCGCCGGGCCAGGAGGTAACATCATGTTCCAGGCTGGAGATGTCGTCGAGACCGACTTCGAAGGATTTCTGAAGCTGCTGCGTTCCAAGACGCGCGCTTTCGTGTCGATCAACGATCACGAGTACTACATCACGCACACCGATGGCTATTGGCGTGTTCAGGATTGCGAGGCCCTCAACGACAAGGGCCACTTTACTGACTGCTCCGAGCTGGTCAACACGGTCTGCGAGGTCGTCGAGCTGCCGTGGATTGCCGGCAAGAGCCTGCATGACAGCTTCTCGGGCGCTACGGTCTATGAGGCCGTCGCCGCTTAACAGGCAATAAAACTCGATTTTCACGTGACCGCTGGCGCCGCCCCCGCGCCGGCGGTCTTTTTCTGCCGATAGGCCATAAAAGTGCACGCATTTGCGGAGAGCCTGTTGACGATAGTCAAAACTCGGACTAATCTAGAGACACAAAATTGGTCAAAACTCGGACAATCGAATGGTGGGATAGATGAATAGTGCGGTTACACTGGTCGACTTCGACCGGTTGCTCAATGGACTCGACCATATCTATTCGGAGTTCTCGCGCGCCTGCGGCCTTTCGGACTGCGCTTACTGGATGCTCGTTGATACCAGCACGGCGGGCGGCAGTATTGCCGTAAGCCGTCTGACAAGCGAATGGTTCTACAGCAAGCAGACCATCAACTCGGCAATTAAAACCTTGACGGCGCGGGGCTTCGCAACGTTGGAGTTTGCCGAAGGCAGTCGTAAGAACAAGGTTGTGAGCCTGACCGAAGAGGGCAGGCGATTTGCCGAGCGTTATGCGCTGCCGGCACTCAAGGCCGAGCAGCGAGCCTTTGGCGCGCTTGAGCCGTGTGAGCAGCGCGAGATTATGCGCTTGATCGGCAAATTCTCTCAGGTGCTCGGCGAGGAGTGCGATGCCTTTAAGCAGCATATCGCTGCCGAGAGCCAAGCCGAGAATCAAGGTGAGGGGGAGTCGTGCGAGTGCTAATGAGGTTTTTGAAGCCCTATCGAGGGCTTGTCGCAGTGACGCTGCTGGTGCTGCTGGTGGATAACGTCGGTACGTTGCTGGTTCCCACGATGCTGGCGAACATGGTCAACACCGGTATTACCACGGGCGATGTCGACTACATTTTACGCAACGGCCTATACATGTTTATCGCGACCAGCATGGCTAGCGGCGGCACGGTGCTGGGCTGCTATCTTTCGGCGCGCCTGGCCGCCAACGTGGCTTGCGATATCCGCAATGCCGTGTACGACAAATCGCTCGAGCTCGCGGCCAGCGATTTTGAGCGCTTTGGCACCGGATCGATGATCACGCGCTCGCTCAACGACATCAACGTGATTCAGCAGGCGATTCTGCAGACGATTCAGCTGGTGCTGCCCGTGCCGTTTTTGGCTGTGGCGGGCATCATCTTCGCCTGGTTTATCGATCCCGCCATGGGCACGCTTCTGGGCGTAGTCGTTGCTATTGTGCTGGTGGCGGCGGTCTTTACGGTTGCCAACGCGGCGCCGATTTTTATGCGCCTACAGGGCTTTATCGACCGCATGAACGTGGTGCTGCGCGAGAATATTGTGGGCGCGCGCGTCATCCGTGCGTTTAACAAGGAGCGCCACGAGGAACGGCGTCTGGACGAGGTGTTTAGCGACTACGCCGCCAACGCCATCAAAGTCAACCACCTGTTTGTGGGCCTCGACAGTTCAAGCTTCTTTTTGATGAACATCGCCGAGGTGGCGGTGTTGTGGGTGGGCGGCAACCGCGTAGGCGCCCACGCCATGCAGATTGCGAGTATCTCGGCGGTGCTGGAGTATGCAATTCTGATCCTGTTCTTTGTGATGATGGCCCAGATGGTGGTGCTGACGCTTCCGCGTGCTGCCGCGTGCCTGAACCGTGCGCAGCAGGTGTTGGAGATTGAGCCGAGCATCGTCGATGGCGAGCGCACGCTGGATGACGGGGCGCGCGAGCCCCAAGACGAAGCCGATGCGGTGGCCGTGTTCGACCACATGTCGTTTCGCTTTGACGATGCCGACGAGGACACCCTGTGCGACCTGAGCTTTGCCTGCCGTCGCGGTCAGACGACTGCAATCGTTGGCTCGACAGGCTCGGGCAAATCGACGGTGGCAAAGCTTCTGCTGCGCTTCCACGATGCCACCAAGGGCTCCATTCGCCTGAATGGTGTGGACCTGCGCGAGCTTTCGCAAGGTGAGATTCGCGGGCACATCGCCTATGTGCCGCAGAAGGCGTGGCTGTTCTCGGGCACCGTGGCAAGCAATCTGCGCTTTGGCAACGAGGACGCGACCGAGGCGGACATGCTTCATGCGCTGCGGGTTGCCCAGAGCACCTTTGTGCTCGATCAGCCGCAGGGGCTCGATACCCCGGTTGCCCAAGGCGGTACGAACTTCTCGGGTGGTCAGCGCCAGCGCCTAGCCATTGCTCGCGCGCTCATGAAGCATGCCGATCTATATATCTTCGACGACAGTTTCTCGGCCCTGGACTTTAAGACCGATGCCGCCCTGCGTCATGCGTTGCAAGATGAGACGCGTGACGCTGCGGTGCTCATCATCGCGCAGCGCATCTCTACGATCTTGCACGCCGACCAGATTGTCGTGCTCAAGGACGGCGAGATTGTGGGCTTGGGCACGCATAGCGAGCTTATGGAAACCTGCGAGGTGTACCGCGCCATCGCGGAATCGCAAATGAAGGGAGGTGAGTAGCATGACCGAGGAGCTCAAGAAGCAGGGCGGCCTTGTCGATGCCGCCGCTGCGGACGCTGCCGACAAAACGGTCGACCAGGCTGCCGCGTCGACCGAGCTGGATGACGCCGCCAAGGCTGCAGCCGAGCGCGAGGCTCGCCGCCAAGCGCTCTACGAGGAAAATGAGCGCGCCGAGGACGAGCGCGCCTGCGCTGAGGCGGAGCGCATGCGCGATGTGGACGACGAGGACGAGGACGAGAAACCCCGCGACACCTGGGCGACGGTGCGCCGCCTGTGGAGCGAGGCTGCCGGCGACCATTGGCGCTTCTATATCGTGTTCGCGAGCATTGTGTTCTATGCCATCTTTAACACCGCTGCGCCGGCATATAGCGCCCGTGTGATCGATGAGCTGTGGGGCCACATTCAGGTGGCGTTTGCCAACAACGCCACCTTCAACATCACCTGGGAGAACTGCGGCAGGACCATCTTCATCTACTTTATGATTTGGACGGCCGCCGCCTCGTTCTACGCGCTCCAGAGCTTTTTGATGTCGAGCGTTGCCGAACGCCTCAACCTGTGCCTACGCAACCGCATCGCACAAAAGCTCAACCGTCTGCCGCTTGCCTTTTTTGACGCGCATCGTCCCGGTGAGGTCGTCAGCCGTGCGACCAACGACTTGGACAAGATGTCCGAGAGCATGCAGCGCGGCTTGCTGCAGCTGCTGGGGTCGATTGGCACCGTGGTGGGCGCCGTGAGCGTGATGTTCGTGTTTAGCGTGCCACTTACGCTGGTCTTTTTGTTCTTTACGGCGTTGTCGCTGCTGGTGACCAAGGTGGTCTCGCGCCGCACGCATGACGTAACCGGTGAGCGCCAAGAGTGGGTGTCCAAGATTACGAGCGCGGTCGAGGAAGGCTACTCGGGCCGTCTGGTGATTCGCGCGTTTAACCGCGAGCGCCAGAGCTCTGCCGAGGTGCACGAGGCCTCGGGCGAGCTGGCACGCGTGAGTGCCAAGGCCGACTTCATGATTAACGCCGTCGGCCCCGCGGTGCGCTTTATCGACCGCTTGGCACAGATCGTGATTGCGATTGTGGGCTGCAGCATGCTGGTTGCCGGCCACATGACTGTCGGCGTGTTCCAGGCGTTCTTCCAGTTTATCTACGAGGCATCTGAGCCCATGACGCAGCTGTCGTTTACCTTCAACTCGCTGCAGAGCGCGCTGGCGAGTGCGGAGCGCGTGTTCGACCTGCTCGATGAGCCCGAGATGGAGGTGGATCCGCAGCCGGGCGAGGCTGCCAGGCTACCGGGTCGCGTGGAGGGCCGCGTCGCCTTTGAGCACGTGCGCTTTGGCTACACGCCCGAAAAGCCGCTTATGCGCGACGTGTCGTTTACCGCCGAGCCGGGCCAGAAGATCGCGGTGGTGGGAACCACGGGCGCAGGCAAGACGACGCTCATCAACTTGCTCATGCGCTTTTACGAGATCGACGGTGGCCGCATTACGCTCGACGGTGTGGATACGCGCCTTATGAACCGCGGCGAGCTACGTCAGCAGTTTGGCATGGTGCTGCAGGACGCCTGGCTGTTTGACGGCACGATTGCCGAAAACATCGCCTACGGCTGTCCCGAGGCGACGCGCGACGAGATCGTGGCGGCTGCGCGCGCCGCGCAGGTCGACTTCTTTGTGCGCACCATGCCGCAGGGCTACGACACGCGCGTGGTCAACGATGCCGAAAGCATCAGCCAGGGCCAGCGTCAGCTGCTGACCATCGCACGCGTGCTGCTCAACAACCCGGCGATTCTCATTCTGGACGAGGCGACCTCAAGCGTGGACACGCGCACCGAGCTTGCTATCGGCCGCGCCATGGACGCGCTCATGCGCGGGCGCACCAGCTTTGTGATCGCGCATCGCCTGTCGACGATCGTGGATGCCGACCTGATCTTGGTCATGGACCACGGCAACATCATCGAGCAAGGCACGCATAAGGAGCTGCTCGCAGCCGAGGGCGCTTACGCCGACCTCTATCTGAGTCAGTTCGCATAATGTGACAAAGGGACAGTCCTACATGTCACATCAAAAAGAAAGGCGCGCCGGGGATGAATTCCCTGGCGCGCCTTTGCGTTGATGCCGATGTCGTTTTGTGCCGCTTGCGTTCCTAGCGTTCGTCCACGAGCTTGGCGACGAGGGCCTTGAGCTCGGCCACCTCTCGCTCGAGTTCCTTGACGCGGCGGGCGTTCTCGGTGATGCCCTGGCGGTTGAGGGCACTCTGCTCGGCGGCGTCGTCGGGCATGTACTCGCGATGCTGCTTGGCGTCGAAACTCTCCTCGAACACACGGCAACCGTTGCGCTTGATGATACGTCCCGGCACGCCCACGACGGTGCAGTTGTCGGGCACGTCCTTGACGACAACCGAGTTGCCGCCGATTTTGACGTTGTTGCCGATGCGGATGTTGCCGAGCACCTTGGCGCCCGTGCCCACGGTGACGTTGTTGCCGAGCGTTGGGTGGCGTTTGCCGGTCTCGTTGCCGGTGCCGCCGAGCGTGACGCCCTGGTAGAGCACGCAGTTGTCGCCCACAATGGTGGTCTCGCCGATGACGACGTCCATGGCATGGTCGATAAAGAAATGCTTGCCGATCTGTGCCGCGGGATGAATCTCGACGCCGGTGATGTGGCGGGTGATTTGCGAGAGCACGCGGGCGAGCGAGCGATGACCGTGCTCCCAGAGCCAGTGCTCGGGCACGTGGTTCCACTTGGCGTGCAGGCCAGGATAGGAAAGGAAGATGACCAGACCGTTTTGCGCGGCGGGATCCTGCGCTTGGACGGTCTTGATGTCCTCGCGAATGGTATTGATAAAGCTCACCGGCCGCCCTCCCTTAGCGCCATGGCAATGCGATTCAATAAAGTATAGCGATTCGCTAGGGATTAGGAAGGACAATCTTGGCGGCATTGCACGACAGGTGTCAGTTATGCAAACTTGCTGGTAATGGAGTCATGCTTTTGTGGGGTTGCGCACGAGGGGGCGCAGCAACCGTATACTGGTCAACTTGGACGTATCCGCGCCCGCAACTGAGAGGTTTTGCTTCATGGGTTTCATCAATTTTATCGCCGAGCTGCTCAAAGACCCGCGCACCGCGATTGCCAGCTGGATCGCCGCCGGCCCGCTTGTGGCCTATGGCTGCGTGTTCCTGATTATCTTCATTGAGACGGGCGTGGTGTTCTTCCCGTTTCTCCCTGGCGATTCGCTGCTGTTTGCTTCGGGCTTCTTTGCCCACAACGGCGGCTTTAACATCGTGGCTCTGCTGGCCGTCGCATGGGCTGCTGCCATCCTGGGTGACCAGTGCAACTTTATGATCGGTCACTTCTTTGGCAAAAAGATTATCGCTTCGGGCAAGGTCAAGGCCATGACGCCCGAGCGCATCAAAAAGTCCGAGGATTTCTTGGACAAGTGGGGTCACCTGGCCATCTTCCTGGGTCGCTTCTTCCCGTTTATCCGCACCTTTGTGCCCTTTATCGCCGGCATGGGCGGCATGCACTGGCGCAATTTTGTCATCTTTAACGTGCTGGGCGGCATTACCTGGTCGACGCTCTTTACACTGCTGGGCTACTTCTTTGGCGGCATCCCCTTTGTGCAGGAGCACTTTGAGCTGCTGATCGTCGGCATCGTTGCCGTGTCGATCATCCCGACCGTGGTCGGTCTGGTTAAGGCTAAGCTTGGCAAAAAGAACGCGTAGCTCGAGCCAGCGCGCAAAGCGTGCAGTTGAGGCCCGTCACCGCTTACGGTGGCGGGCCTCTTTAGTTTCAGCCAAATGAAAATACTTTACTTAGTTAAAGAAAAGCGTTTTATCAGACGCGTACGGGGAGTACAATCTCGTGCATGCGAATCGACGTGCCATCGGCTTTGATGCTGTTCGCGTGTCCCGTCCGGCTCTACGCTCCGGGCGTGCGACGTTGCGACGCGGTCGGCCTCGGTCCTTGCGTGCGGGTTCGCGAGTTTGCAACTGTGTATGTAAGGAGCGACATATGACTGTCGAGAAGAAGGATATCGATTGGGGTAGCCTCGGCTTTGGCTACATGAAGACCGATTACAGCTACGAGGCTCATTGGAAGGATGGCGAGTGGGACGAGGGCGGCCTGACCACCGACCACACCCTGCATGTCTCCGAGTGCGGCGGTATCTTCCATTACTGCCAGGAGGTCTTTGAGGGCCTGAAGGCCTACACCGCCGAGGACGGCAGCATCGTCTGCTTCCGTCCCGACCTGAACGCCGCCCGGATGGCAAAGTCCTGCGAGCGTCTGAAGATGCCCGTCTATCCCGAGGACAAGTTCGTGGATGCCGTTGTTCAGACCATCCGTGCCAACGAGGCCTGGGTGCCCCCCTACGGCTCCGGCGCGACCCTGTACATCCGCCCCTATATGTTCGGCATCGATGCCGTCATCGGCGTGGCTCCCGCTCCTGAGTACACGTTCCGCATTCTCGTGACCCCGGTCGGTCCGTACTTTAAGGGCGGCCTCAAGCCCGTCAAGCTGCGCGTTTCCGAGTATGACCGTGCTGCACCGCACGGCACCGGCAACATCAAGGCCGGCCTGAACTACGCCATGTCCCTTAAGCCCACGATGGAGGCCCATCGCGAGGGCTATGCCGAGAACCTGTATCTCGACTCCGAGTCCCGCACCTATGTCGAGGAGACCGGTGGCGCCAACGTCCTGTTCGTGAAGGAGGACGGCACGCTCGTCGTTCCGCAGTCGCACACCGACTCCATTCTGCCCTCCATCACCCGCCGTTCGCTCGTTCAGGTTGCTCAGGACCTGGGCATGACCGTTGACCAGCGCCCCGTCGAGTGGGCCGAGGTCAAGGCCGGCACCTTTGTGGAGTGCGGCCTGTGCGGCACCGCTGCCGTCATCTCTCCGGTTGGCGAAATCGACAACAAGGTTTACGGCGCCGACGAGACCGTGACCTTCCCGGCTGGATACACCGAGATCGGCCCTGTGATGAAGAAGCTTCGCGAGACCCTGACTGGTATCCAGTCTGGTGCTGTCGAGGACAAGCACAACTGGGTTTACACCGTCGCGTAATTTGTCTTACCTATCCGGGCAGAGAACAAGTTCCCTCCCGGCGCGGCCGCCGGCCCGGCGGGTCCTCGCACATGAAAGAAGCCCTCGCTGCGCACTTCGTGCGGCGAGGGCTTCTTGCGTCCTGCGGAGTGCGCCGGGAGGGAACTTGTTCTCTGCCCTGCGGGTTCGGCGATGTCACAACGGGCAATGATTAATCTGAATAAAGATGGTGCGCGGCCTTTTAGGCTGCGCTTTTGCTTTGCTTCGCGCCATGTGGGGGCGGTGGCGACGTGCATTTTTGCGAGTATTCTGCAGTCGAAGGTCCCTGCATACCGATCTCGGGCAAAAAATCGGGAGTTCTCGATGTTTTCTACGAATGATGGGCGGGGTTATGGGCTGGCAGCGTTTGATTTGCAGGGATATTCGCGGTCTTTGGCATTTATCGTGGCGCCCGAAGCTCTTGGTTATGTTGAATACTCCTAAAAATGCACGACGCTTAGAGGGGGACCTTCGCGAAAAAGGAAACCGCCCCGTCGAAGTATGCATTCGACGGGGCGGTTTATGCATTTGGCCGATTAAGGATGCGCTGTCAAACTACTAGAACTTGACGGTCGGGGCCTGGCGGGCTGCTTCGGCGGCCTCGAAGCCCTGGCGCTCCTTAAACTGGAAGATGCCGGCAAAGATGACAGCCGGGAACGTCTGAATGGCGTTGTTGTAGCTGAGCACGCAATCGTTGTAGCTCTGGCGTGCATAGCTAATCTTGTTCTCGGTATCCTCGAGCGATGCCTGCAGCTGCGTAAAGTTGGTGTTTGCCTTAAGATCGGGATAGGCCTCGGCTACGGCGAAGAGCTGACGCAGCGCACCGGTCAGCACGTTGTCGGCTTCCATCTTGGCTTCGGGCGTGGTGGCCTTGACGGCGGTGTTACGCGCGCTGATCACGGCGGAGAGCGTCTCCTGCTCGTGCTTGGCGTAGCCCTTGACGGTCTCGACCAGGTTGGGGATCAGGTCGTTGCGACGCTGCAGCTGCGTATCGATGTTCTGCCAGGCGTTATCGATGCGGTTACGCTTGGTGACCATGTTGTTGTAGATGCCGGCGATGGCGCAGGCAATCACAATGACAACAACGATGCCGATGATGACGGGAAGCATGATGTCTCCGTTTCGAATGGCCGCGGCGGCATGCGCCAGCTGCCGTTGGTATAACGCTACTAGTATACCCGCAACGTTTTGTCGTGCCGAACTTTCCGGTAAGCGTTGTGTTTTCGGCGGGGTTGGCACCGGGGCAAAGCGCGCGAGGTACAGGTGTAAGATATGCGACAGATTGACGAGTGTTGTCTTTGCCCTGAGGATGGCGATACCAGTGGACCTTCGCATCAAGAAAACCTACCGCGCCCTGTTCGATGCCTTTACCGAGCTTCTCGAGGAGCATCGTTTTGAGGACCTGACGGTTGCCATGCTGTGCGACCGCGCCATGATTCGCCGCACGACGTTCTACAAGCACTTTCGCGACAAGAACGATTACTTTGCCTTTTATATCGATGAGCTCATGTCGGGCTTGCCGCAAAAACAGCCCGATGAGGCCGGCGCGGTATCTGCCGAGGACGTGCGCGCGCTTCGGCACGCGATTTTGGACGATGCCATGGATTTGATTCTGGCGCACGAGCGGCTCATGGATAACATTTTGGCAAGCAGCATGTCGGGCATGTTGACCAACGTTATTTGCGACCGCATTGCCCGCTCCATCCGCGAGCGTGTGATGAACGTGCTTGCCGAGGATGCCCTGGCCCCCGTGTCACTCGAGACGACGTCTGAGTTTGTCGCCGGCGGTATTATTCGACTTTTCACGATATGGTGGGAATCGGGCCACGATCTTGAGCGTCGACCTGAGATAGCCGATGTGGTCGATGCACTGTTTGAGCGGACCATGACACCGGTGCATCACTAGGAGTGGCGGAGAGAGGGGGATTCGAACCCCCGGAACGCTCTCGCGCTCAACGGTTTTCAAGACCGCCGCATTCAACCGCTCTGCCATCTCTCCGTGAGTCGTAATGATAGCATCGTTTTGGATTTGCAACAGGGAAGGCGAACGATGACGATCACCGAAATCGATGAGAAGTTCATGCGTGAGGCGCTGGCCGAGGCGCGCGCCGCCGCTGCGGTGGGCGAGGTGCCCATCGGAGCCGTAGTGGTGCGCGACGGCGAGATTGTCGCGCGGGCGCATAATCGCCGCGAGCTCGACCAGGATCCTTCGGCGCATGCCGAGTTTTCGGCCCTGTGCGCCGCCGCTCAGTCGCTTGGACGCTGGCGTCTTTCCGATTGTACGGTCTACGTGACGCTCGAGCCCTGCTGCATGTGCGCGGGGCTTATGGTTAACGCGCGCGTGGGGCGCTGCGTGTACGGCGCGGCTGATGCTAAAGCGGGCGCTCTGGGGTCGCTATACGACCTCAATGCCGATTCGCGCCTGAATCATCGGTTTAATGTGACCGCCGGCGTGCTGGCAGACGAGTGCCGCGCGGTGCTGAGCGGTTATTTTAGTGGGCTGCGTGGCACCGATGGTGCTGGCTGCGGTTGTGGGGCCGATCTTGAGGCGCATACCGCCCACGCCGAGGCGCTTGCGGGTGTCGAAGATACTGCCGTTGGGGCGGTCGATTTTGGTGCCGCGTGCCGCCGGCCCCGCCGTGTGCAGCTGGCGATCGACTCCTTTAAGGGCAGCGTTTCGAGCGCGCAGGCGGAGGAGGCCGTTGCCGAAGGTGTGCGCCGCGTGTGGCCCGATGCCCAGGTAAGCGCGCTGCCGCTGGCGGATGGCGGCGAGGGAACGCTCGATGCCGTTGCCGCGTGCGGCGGTGAGGTCGTGGCATGTGAAGTCGCAGGCCCTCTGGGCGACTGTGTGTCTGCCCGGATGCTGGTGGACGGCGAGTACGAGTCGGCTGTAATCGAGATGGCCGAGGCGGCGGGTATTGGGTATTCGCCTTGCACAGAGCCGGCGGCGTTGGCCGCTACGACCTATGGCGTGGGCGAGCTCATGCTTCGAGCGGTTCGTGCTGGGGCAAAGACTATCTATATTGGTCTGGGCGGCAGTGCCACCAACGACGGTGGCGCCGGCATGCTGCAGGCGCTGGGCGCGCGTGTGGTCGATGATCAGGGCTGCGATGTCGCCCCTGGTCTCGCGGGGCTTGAGCAGGTGGCGAGTATCGATTTGGCACCGGCGCTTCGGGCGCTGAATAGCGCGCGTATCGTCGTGCTCTCTGATGTCGAGAACCCGCTCGTGGGGCGTCGTGGGGCACTTGCAGTGTTTGGCGGGCAAAAGGGCCTGCCGACAGACGATGTCGAAGCGCTGGGCAGGTACGACAGTTGGATGGTCGGCTACGGCCGCCTGCTCGATGCGGCGATTACCGGGGTGCGGGCTCAGGGGTTGTTGCGCGTGCCCGAGGGCGTGCGGACATTTGGCTCGGTGCTCGGCGTGCCTGGCGCGGGCGCGGCAGGTGGCTTGGGCGCCGCGCTGCTGGCGCTCGGTGCTGAGTTGCGTTCGGGCGTGGAGACGGTGCTCGATCTCGTGGGATTTGACGAGCGCGTGCGCGATGTCGACCTGGTCATAACGGGCGAGGGCAATATGGACGAGCAATCCGCCGCCGGCAAAGCGCCGGTGGGTGTGGCCCGCCGCGCCAAGCGATA
>UROR01000037.1 GCA_900549535.1 uncultured Collinsella sp.
ACGTTCAACTTCAAGGGCGCGACCAGAAGGTCAGCGCCCTTTCGTTTCACGTCACCTTGTCTCAAATGCGGCCCGCTTGCTGACATTGCCAAAACATCGGCGTTGCCGTTGTCGCTGGCACATGGGGGGTGACACTTGGGGACGTTCCTTTTCTGCCGGCACCTGGGGACACTCCTTATAGTCGTTGGGGACGTTCTTGAATGACTAGTCGTCTAAGAACGTCCCCAATGACTAGGTCATAAGGCCCCGAGCGCGGCGTGCTCACGCCCGTCGTGGTGTGCCCGAAGGGGGATGGCTGCTACGAGCTCGATCATTTGCGAGGAGAAGACGAACCAGTCGTTGCAGATCCAATATGGATCTCGCCAACCTCGGCAAGCTGCTCGATGAGTGGAAGCCCTGCCGGGTCGTCTATTTCAACACCACCCAGAATGATGGTGTCATCGCGCAGGTCGATCTGTGTGTTGAACACAGCGAGGTTAAAGCCGGAGGCTACAAATCCGATAGCAGCCAGGACGAGCCCCGTGGCAACAAGCCCACCCGCTACGGCAAGGTAAATCCTTTTTACGCTGGACATGTTTGCACTCCTTCCTATGCCGTGAGCGGCGCCGCTTCGGCGCCCATGCGGCTCTTATTGCCTCGATCTTTCCAGAAGGGCGAAACGGCTTTCTTCGCCCAAAGGGCAGAGAGGCGCGCGATCTGCTTGGACGCCGTCCAGGCACCGGCTCCCGCGAGGAGCGCCACACCGATGGAAGCGAATCCCATTCCCATCGAGGTTAAAACGTACGGAACATGCCCGATAATGATGCCGTCCACGGTGAACAGGAGCCCCACCACGCCCGCGCCCCCGAATGCCGCGGCCACGATCCACACGCAGAGCGCAAGAACCCAAATGCAGATGTAGACTGTAGCGGCAACGGCGACGAACGCGAGCAGCAGCGGAATCCATACCGGAGAACCCACGATGGCGAGCGCCCATAGAAGCGCCGTGCTCTTGCGCTTGGTCCTCGCAATTGCGCGCGGCACGGCGGGCAGTTCGTCGAGCGTTGCCTCGGCGACCTCACCGGGCGTGCCCATGGCGGCCACAGCCTCGGCCTCCGTCATGCCGTCCTCCATACGGTCGGCGATGGCCTCCGCGTAGAACTCCTGCGTTTCCTTTACCTGATCTGCCGGCAGGCAGGCCAGAAGCTCGCCCAGCCGGTTCAAGAACTCATCGCGCGTCATGGTGCGCCCCCTCCACGTAACGGTAGATCTCCTGCCCGGATGGCCATTCGTCGAGGAACTCGGCGATACGCTCGCGCCCGGCGTCCGTGATGCGGTAGTACCTCCGCAGCCGCCCGTTGTGCTCGGCGGAGCGCGCGGTGATGCAGCCCGCCTTCTCCAGGCGCTTGAGCAACGGATAGAGCGTGGATTCCGTGAGCCCCATACTCGCGGGCACGTCCTTCACGATCTGATAGCCGTAGGATTCCTCGCCCGAGACGGCCGCGAGCACGCAGGCCTCGAGGAAGCCGCGCTTCATCTGTGCCTCCATCCGCACACCTCCTTTCGTAGTATACTGTGTAACACCTACTATATGACACATAGTATATGATGTCAACAGTTGTCGTATAGGGAGTCCGGTCTGTCTGTCCCCTGCGGGTACTCATTGGGGACGTACTTAAATGAGTGCCCATCGCTCAAGGTGGCACCTGGGGACGTTCCTTATGTGCCGGCACTTTGGGACACTCCTTGTCAAGGTTTTGTTCCATCGTGCGGGTTGCTATTTAACGTGCGACAATGCCGTGTGGAAATCGAAATGTCTCCCGGGGGCTATCTATGCTATATGAATTTTGCGCCGAGAACTTTGAGCGTGTGCCGGCGGCTATCGATGCCGGTGCTAAGCGCATCGAGTTGTGCGACAACCTTGCCGTCGGTGGTACCACGCCCTCGGCCGGCGTTATCAGCACTACGGTCAGCTATGCTCACGAGCATGACGCGCGAGTGATGTGCATGATTCGTCCGCGTGGTGGCGACTTTCATTACAACCAGGACGAGCTGCGCATGATGGAGATGGACCTGGGCCTTGCTGTGAGCGCCGGCGTTGACGGCCTGGTCTTTGGCTGCTGCAAGCCCTGTGCCAGCGGCTGGGCGCTCGACGAGCTCACCCTCGGCGCCCTCGTGATGGCTACGGGCTGCGCGACCGAGGAGTGCAAGCGCGGGGCCATCGATATCACCTTTCACATGGCCTTTGACCAGCTCTCGCTCGAGGCTCAGCTCGATGCCATTGACACACTCGCCGACTGCGGCATCACGCGCATCCTGACGCATGGTGGTGCTGCCGGAACGCCGATCGAGGACAACCTGGAGCACCTGTCGCGTCTTGTCGAGTATGCGGGCGACCGCCTGACCATCCTTCCCGGTGGCGGCATTTCCACGGTCAATCGCGATACCGTGGCGGCGGCACTGGGCGTCTCCGAGCTCCATGGCACCAAGATCGTGCCACTGGAGGTATAACCCGTGGCGCTGGTATTTGACGTTCAACAGGCGAACGGTAAGCCCGACGACAACCGTCGTCCCGGCACCGCGTGCCCCTTTTGCGATACCGAGGAACTCGCCAATATCATCCGGCGCGACGGTGACTGCATCTGGCTCGAGAATAAGTTTAAGACCTTGCGGGCCACTCGCCAGACCGTATTGATTGAGTCGTCCGACCACGACGCCGACCTGGTGACCTATGCGCCGAACGAGCTGCATCATGTTATGCGGTTTGCTCTGGATTGCTGGCAGTGGATGATTGACTCCCGACAGTATCGCAGCGTTCTCATGTACAAGAACAAGGGTCCACTTTCGGGCGGCAGTCTGGTCCATCCGCACATGCAGATTGTAGGTTTGGAGCAGGAAGACGGCTATGCTTCGCTGACTTCCGCCAATTTCGAAGGAATCAATGTCTGGCAACAGGGGAGAATCTCGGTCAATATCTCAACCGAACCGATCATGGGGTTCTTTGAGATCAACGTTTCAGCCCCGCAGGGAATCGCCGCCAGCGATGACGCGCGAGACCAAGCCGAGGCGGATCTCTTTGCCAATGCGATCCAGGTGGCTCTGCGCTATATCCTAAACGGGCACCACGGTGGTCGCGCAGAGTCGTACAACTTGTTCTTCTATCACCTGGGCGGTCGGACCATTGCCAAGGCGCTGCCGCGTTGGGTGGTTTCGCCCTACTTTGTCGGCTATCGTTTGGCCCAAGTCAATGCCGAGACGACGCTCGATATCGATGCTGAGCGTCTGCGTGCGCATCTGGAAACGCTCGTATAGCAAGACTAACACCCGCGTAATGCGGACAGCCTAGCGCGCCATGGCGTCGCGGCCGGCTTCGACCCGCTTGCGCTGTTTGGTGCGCTCCTCGCCGGTCAGGCGCTCAAAGAGGTGTCCGATAATTGAGGCCAACACCTGCTGAAACAGCGTGCCGCACATGACGGGGAATACCACTTCGCCGGGAAAATACTGCGTGGCGATGACGGCACCCGAAGAGATGTTGCGCATGCCGCAGGTAAAGCACATGGTGGTCGTCTCGCTATACGGCAGGTGCAGGGCCCGGGCGATCAGGACGCCGATGATAAAGCCGCTGATGGCGAACACCAGGATAAAGAGCGCGACTTCTAAGCGCTCAACATTCATGTGTAGCACGTACTCGCTCATAGCGGTGGAGTTGGACGCGATGACGCCCATCATCATGAACTTGCAGGCGGGCGAGAGCGCGGGGGAGAGTTTCTCGTGGCCCCAGCCGCGCGTGAGTTCATTGATGACAATACCGAGCACAGCGGGGATGGCGATCATAAAGGCCATGTTCTGCATCATGTTCGGCACGTCGATCGAGACGGTGGCGCCCAGCAGGAGCTTGAGCGTAAGCGGAATCGTCACAGGTGAGATGACCGAGGACGTCAGGATGATGGTGAGCGCGAGCGGGCCGTTGCCGCCGAACATGCTGATCCACATAAAAGCGGTGACGGCCACGGGCACGCTGTATTCGAGCACAATGCCGCAGACAAGGTTGGGGTTGGAGCCAAAGAATAACGATCCCATGGCATAGGCTGCGATAGGGATAAGCACCGCCGAGACGAGCAGCGCCAAGACCAGGTGCAGCGGACGGCGGAACACCTCGGTTACCTGGTGAAAGGTGTTGCTGAGCGCACCCTGAAACGTCATAAAGGCAAACAAGGTGGGAACGATGGGCTTGAGTACGCCAATCTGTTGGGGAAAGAGCACGCCGAGCGCCACGCAAATCGGAACGATGACCTGCATATGCCCCGCGAGAAACTTGCCCAGTCCAACCCATTGCTTCATATGCTCTTGTGACTCCCTTTGCCCGTGAACCCGTTTTGAATGGATATGCTAGACGCTCGCATGCGTCCGTGTGGCTGAAACGCTCGATTATTTCGAGGCTATTACCGGCATCGTTTACCGAAACCGCGGCGTGCTGCGGCGATTTGCGTCCGCGCTGCACGGTATAATAAATCCGTTCAACAGATCTGCCTGCCGAAGCGGGCATACACAGAGGACTCATCGCTATGAACCGTGAGAGGTATCGCGGCGACCTGCCCCTATCGGGGGTGGGCGCCTATGTCATCGCTTAAGACGACGCATCGCTGGGCGGTCGCTCGGCAAAACCCCGAGCTCGAAAAGGAGCTTTCGGCTGGTCTGGGCATACCCGGGCTGGTGGCGCGCATTATGGTTGCGCACGGCATTGCATCCATCGAGGAAGGCCAGCTGTTTTTGACGCCTTCGCTCGATCGCGACTGGGCCGACCCACTCATTATTCCGGGCATGGCGGTCGTTGCCGACCGCGTCGAGCGCGCTATTCGCAACCACGAGCACATCGCGGTCTTTGGCGATTTTGACGTTGACGGCATTACGTCGACTTGTCTGTTGACCGAGGCGCTACGTTCGTTTGGCGCCAACGTCACGCCGTTTATTCCGCATCGCTTTGACGAGGGCTACGGCCTGTCGCGTGCGGCGCTCGACCGCGTCAACGAGCTCGCCCAACCCAACCTGATCGTGACCGTCGATAACGGCATTGCCGCCAAGGAGGAGGTCTCCTATCTGGAGAGCCTGGGGATCGATTTGGTGGTCACGGACCATCACGAGCCGTCCGACCAGGTGCCGCAGGGCGTGCCCCTGACCGACCCCAAGCTCGAGGACGAGGGTCCCTCGCGCGAGCTTGCCGGTGCCGGCGTGGCGCTCAAGCTGGTGCAGGTCCTGGGCGAGCGTTTGGGCAAGCCGTCGTATTGGCGTTCGCTGATCGAGGTCGCGGCGCTGGGCACCGTGTCCGACATGATGCCGCTCACGCCCGAGAATCGCGCACTGGTCGCCGAGGGCATCCAGCAGATGCGCGTGACGGCCCGTCCCGGCTATATCGCGCTTGCCGCACTTGCCAAGGCCGACCTTTCTACCATTACGGCCGACGGCCTGTCGTTTTCGCTCATCCCTCGTCTGAATGCTGCCGGCCGCATGGCTGATCCCAAGCTGGCGCTCGACCTGCTGCTTGCCCGCGATCCTATCGAGGCAAGTGCACTGGCAGCCGAGCTCGAGGAAATCAACCGTCAGCGCCGCGAGATCGAGGCGGAGCTCACACGCGACGCCATGGCAAAGGTCGAGGAGACCTATGACGGCGGTCGCGCAATCGTCGTGGGTGGCGAGGGCTGGCACGAGGGCGTCAAGGGTATCGTAGCGAGCCGCCTGACCAACCGCTATCACGTGCCGGCGCTGCTGTTCTCGATCGAGGACGGTATCGCGCGCGGCTCTGGTCGCTCGGTGGGCAAAGTTAACCTGTTTGACGCCGTCGAGCGCTGTTCCGACCTGCTGATTCGTCGCGGCGGACATGCCGGTGCGGTGGGTGTGACCATCGAGGCATCCAAGCTCGATGAGTTCCGCCGCCGCCTTTCCGCCGTGCTATCGGAGCTTCCCGCCGAGGACTTTGAAGACACCGACGAGGTCGCCGCCACCGTCGACCTTTCCGAGCTGAATATCGAGACCATCGAGCAGATCTCCCGCCTTGAGCCGTTTGGCCAGGGCAACAAGGTGCCGCTGCTGGCTGCCGAGGGCGTGACGATGTGCGACCGCGCCGTGGTGGGCAAAACCGGCGAGCATATGCGCTTTGTGGCGACCGATGGCGCCGCGAGTGTGCCGGCCATTATGTTCCGCGTGCCGCAAATCGATAAGCTCATCAACTGCGATAGCGCTGTCGACTTGGTGTTCGAGGCCGTTGCCGAGCATTGGCAGGGGCGTGTGAAGCCCAAGCTCATGATCAAGGATGTTCTGGTCCGCGATACCACGCTGCCCAGCGTCGACGATCCGGCATGCGAGCTTCGTCGTGGCGTGCAGCCGGCGGATTTCGGCCTGCGCCTGGAGTCGCGTAAGCGCGAGACGCTCGCCCAGCTTTCCTATACCGAGCTCACGCGCTCGCTTATCCATAGCTTTATCGGATCGAACCAGCCGCACCGCGCGCAGGCTGAGGCGCTCGATGCCTTGGCCGACCACCAGAGTGTCTTGGCCGTTATGGGAACGGGCCGCGGCAAGTCTCTCATCTTCCATGTACATGCTGCGCGCGAGGCTGTCCTTCGCGGACGTGCGAGTATCTTTGTCTATCCGCTGCGCGCGCTTGTTGCCGACCAGGCCTATCACCTCTCGTCGACGATGGCAGCGCTTGGCATTGGCGTTGGCGTGCTGACCGGCGAGACCGTGGAGGCCGCACGCGATGATGTGTTCGCCGGCCTAGCTTCGGGCCGCACCGGTATCGTGCTCACGACGCCCGAGTTCCTATCTATCCACCGTGACCGCTTCGCGCGTTCGGGCCGCATCGGCTTTGTCGTTATCGATGAGGCGCACCACGCCGGCCTTGCCAAGGGCGGCGACCGCAGCGCCTATCTCGACATGCCCGATATCCTCAAAGCCCTGGGCGACCCGGTTGTTATGGCTGCGACGGCCACCGCGACGGCTCCGGTCGTGGCCGAGCTTGCCCGCATGCTGCCGATTACTCGCACGGTGGTCGACGAGACGGTGCGCGAGAACCTGCAGCTCGAGGACGACCGCGACCTTGCGAGCCGCGAGAACCGTTTGGTGTCGATCGTGGCGACGGGGGAGAAGACCGTCATTTACGTCAATTCGCGCGACCAGTCCGTGGCGCTCGCCAAGACGTTGCGCAAGCGTGTGCCCGATTGCGCAACCCATATCGCGTTCTATAACGCGGGGCTTGCGCGCTCCGATCGCCGCCGCGTGGAGGAAGCATTCCGAGACGGAAGCCTCAGCTGCATCGTCTCGACCTCTGCCTTTGGCGAGGGCGTCAACCTTCCCGATATTCGCCATGTCGTGCTCTATCACATGCCGTTTGGCGCGATTGAGTTTAACCAGATGAGTGGCCGCGCCGGTCGCGATGGACAGCCCGCCGTGATTCACCTGCTCTATTCGTCGCGCGACGCCCGCATTAACGAGCGCCTACTCGACTGCTATGCGCCCGAGCGCGACGAGCTCGTCACGCTCTATCGCGCGCTGCAAACCATGTGGCGCTCCAACCGCGGCAAGACCGGGGACGATTCCTTTAGCGCGAGCGATATCGACATCGCGCAGATGTGCCTTGCCATCGATGCCCGCACGCCGGTCGACGAGCGCTCGGTGGAAAGTGGCCTGGGAATCTTCGAAGAGCTTGGCTTCTGTCGCGTTTCGGGGTTTGACGACACCCGTCGCATCGCGATGGCCGAAAACCCCGGCCGTGTGCAATTGAGCAGGTCAATTCGCTATTTGGAGGGCTTGCGTTCGCGCATGGAGTTCTCGGCTTTCCGGAGTTGGGCGCTCGATTCGTGCGCTTCTGATATGCTAGCCAAAGTTAACCGCCCGATCGTACCGCGGGCCTAGGGGAAGGGGACCTCGATGGATGCCGCAGCCCGTACCGCCCATGATTCCGCCCTCCAGCCGTTCTCGGAGATGGAGCACTATAAGCATGCCGATGAGCTGCCGCCCGAGATTATGGCGGACAGCTACGACAAGCTGGAGCGCCTGTGCCTCAAATATATGAATGAGGACGACTTTTCTAAGGTGGAGCAGGCCTATTGCTTTGCTGCCGAGAAGCACTGCAACCAAAAGCGCCGCTCGGGTGAGATGTACATCAACCATCCCGTCGAGGTGGCCATCATTTTGGCCGATCTCAAGATGGACTGCGATGTGGTGTGCGCCGCGCTGCTGCACGATACCGTCGAGGATACCGAGACCTCGCTTGCCGATGTTTCCGGCCTGTTTGGCGATACGGTGGCCGAGCTCGTCGATGGCGTGACCAAGCTCACCAACATCGAAGTCGACAGCATGGACGAGAAACAGGCGCTCACGCTGCGAAAGATGTTCCTCGCCATGTCCAAGGACATCCGCGTCATCATCGTTAAGCTTGCCGACCGTCTGCACAACATGCGCACCCTTGCAGCCCTGCGTGAGGACCGTCGCCTGTTTAAGGCTCGCGAGACCATGGACGTGTATGCGCCCCTGGCCGACCGTCTGGGCATGAGCTCCATTAAATGGGAGCTCGAGGACCTGTCCTTCTTCTACCTGGAGCCCGATGCCTACCAGCGCATCGCACGCATGGTGGCGGAGTCGCGCGAGGTCCGTGAGCGCTATCTGGCCGAGACCATCAAGACGCTCACCGACGAGCTCAACCGCATTGGCCTGGAAGACTTCCAGATCAACGGCCGTTCCAAGCACTATTGGTCCATCTACCAAAAGATGAAGCGCAAGGGCAAGGAATTCTCCGAGATCTACGACCTGGTGGCACTGCGCGTCATCACGCATTCGGTGCGCGATTGCTACTCCACGCTCGGCGCGGTGCACACGCTGTGGCACCCCATGCCCGGCCGCTTTAAAGACTATATCGCCATGCCCAAGGTCAATAACTACCAGTCGCTCCACACGACGGTCATCGGCCCCACGGCTCGCCCGCTCGAGATTCAGATTCGAACCTATGAGATGCATGAGCAGGCCGAGTACGGCATTGCCGCCCACTGGCTATATAAGAAGTAGGGCGGCGATGAGAAGCAGTTTGAATGGGTCCGCCGCCTGCTCGAAAGGCAGCAGGAGGAGAGCGACGCGGAGGACTATATCCACTCTCTGAAGGTGGATATGTTCGACGACGAGGTGTTCGTCTTTACGCCCAAGGGCGAGGTCATGGCGCTTCGTGCCGGCTCCACGCCGCTCGACTTTGCCTACGCCGTTCACACCGAGGTGGGAAACCATTGCGTCGGCGCCAAAATCAACGGTGCGGTGGCTCCGCTCACGCACGAGATTAAGACGGGTGACCGTGTCGAGATTCTGACTAACAAGAGTTCCAAGCCGTCGCGTGATTGGCTCAAGATCGTTAAGACACCTTCCGCCAAGTCAAAGATCCGCCGCTATTTTGCCGCTGCGACCAAGGACGACGACGCTGCTGCTGGTCGCGATATGCTGGCTAAGGACCTGCGTAAGCGTGGCTATGGCATTTCTACGCCGCGTTCGACGCGTGCGCTCAACGCCGTGGCGGAGCAGTTTAACTTCAAGCAGCTCGAGGACCTGTTTGCCGCCGTCGGCGCCGGCAAGGTTGCCCCGCGCGCTGTGGGCAATAAGGTCGAGCAAATCTTGGACCCCAAGCCCGAGGAACAGCTCACCAAGGCCGAGGCTATCGCCGAGGTCGTGAAGCAGCCTGCTCGCGGCTCCAACCGCAAGCCGCAAAAGCGCGGCAAGAGCGCCAGTAACGGCATTATCGTCAAGGGCGAGAGCAACAGCGGCCTACTGGTCCGTCTGGCTCATTGCTGCAACCCCGTGACGGGCGACGACATCGTCGGCTTCATCACGCGCGGTCGTGGCGTTTCGGTGCATCGCGCCAACTGTCCCAACGTCAAGGGTCTTATGGAGCATCCCGAGCGCATGATCGAAGTGGAGTGGGACGGCGCTGCCGACACCCTCTTCCAGGTCGAGATCGTGGTCGAGTGCCTGGACCGCATGGGCCTGCTCAAGGATGTCACCATTGCCATTGGCGATGCGGGCGGCAATATCCTTTCTGCCGCCACGTCGACCAACCGCGAGGGTATTGCAACCCTGCGCTTTATGGTCGAGATCTCGGACGCGAGTGGTCTGGATCCGCTGCTGGCCTCCATCAGCAGCGTTGACTCGGTCTACGACGCGCGCCGCCTGATGCCCGGTGAGGGTGGAGCCCAGCTTAAGCGCCGCGTTTAGTCGCGACGAACGTGTCACATTATCGATATTCGCTACACTCGAGGCATCGTTTGATGCCTCGAGTTCTATAGAGAGGAGAGGGACATGAGTGCTGTGTCCTTGGATTTAACTCCCAAGGGATCGGTCGAGATCGAGACGCTCGTAAACGGTCCCATTCAGACCAATAGCTATGCTGTTATTTCGGACAATGAGTGCGTGATTATCGATCCCGCATGGGAAGGCGAACGCCTGGTGGAGCATATTCGAGCCGAGCATCCCGGCGTACGCGTGTTTGGCGCCGTATGCACTCATGGCCATGCCGATCATGTTGGTGGTGTTGCAGGCGTGCGAACCACCGTTGGCGAGGGCTGCCAGTATGAACTGTGTGCTAAGGATGTGGCGGTGCCGCATGCGAACATCGAGGAACAGCGAGCTATGTGGGGCATTGAGACGCCTGACCCCGGGGAGCCGACGCACCTGCTCGCCGAGGGAGATGCTATCAAGGTGGGCGATATCTACCTGCAGGTGATCGAGACGCCGGGGCATACGCCGGGCGGCATCGTCCTGTTCGCCGCGACCGAGCGGGGGAACATCGCCTTTGTGGGCGTCACGCTTTTCCCGGGCAGCCACGGTCGTACCGATCTTTCCGGCGGTGACGAGGCGGCGATTATGCGCTCGCTCTCCAAACTTGCCAAGATGCTTCCGCCCGATACCGTTTGCTTGACGGGCCATGGCGATTCGACCACGATGGCGCGGGAACTTATGCAGAACCCGTTTATGCAGATGTAGGCTCGAAGCCGTCGTCCGAACCACGAAGACCGCTCAATCGTCAAGCTATTTTCCCCAGTGGGTCGATTCTGTGGGGCAAACGGTCAAAATTTGTCCAATCGGATGGTATTCGTGAACAAACGAACGTTTATGCTCGGGTGCGCCGTGGTAAAATCTCAGGCGTTATCGGAGCAACCTTACAGGAGGTTTCTTTTATGCTCGTCAACGCAGCAGACATGCTCAAGAAGGCCGAGGCCGGCAAGTACGGTCTTGGTGCCTTCAACACCAACAACCTCGAGTGGACCCTGGCTATTCTCCAGGCCGCCGAGGAGGCCAAGTCTCCGCTGATCCTTCAGTGCACCGCTGGTGCCGCTAAGTGGATGGGCGGTTTCAAGGTCTGCGCCGACATGGTCAAGGCTGCCGTCGAGGCCACGGGCGTTACCGTTCCCGTCGCCCTTCACCTCGATCACGGTTCTTACGAGGACTGCTTCAAGTGCATCGAGGCCGGCTTCACGTCCATCATGTATGACGGCTCTCACGAGGAGACCTTCCAGCTTAACCTCGACCGCACCAAGGAGCTCGTTGAGCTTGCCCACTCCAAGGGCATGTCCATCGAGGCCGAGGTCGGCGGCATCGGCGGCACCGAGGACGGCGTGACCTCCAGCGGCGAGCTCGCTGATCCTGCTGAGTGCAAGCAGATCGCTGACCTGGGTGTCGACTTCCTCGCCTGCGGCATCGGCAACATCCACGGCGTGTACCCCGCCGACTGGGCTGGTCTTTCCTTCGAGCGTCTGGGCGAGATTAAGGCCCAGACCGGTGACCTGCCCCTCGTTCTGCACGGTGGCACCGGCATCCCCGAGGATCAGATCAAGAAGGCCATCTCCCTGGGCATCTCCAAGATCAACGTCAACACCGACCTGCAGCTCGTCTTCGCCAAGGGCGTCCGCGAGTACATCGAGGCTGGCAAGGATCAGCAGGGCAAGGGCTTTGACCCCCGCAAGCTCCTCAAGCCTGGTCGCGACAACATCGTTGCCCGCACCAAGGAGCTCATGGAGGAGTTTGGCTCCGTCAACAAGGCGTAAGCGTCGCTAAACTTCCCGTCGGAAGCCCCGTCCCCCTACACTGTTTCCTTTACGCTCACCTGACTTCGCCAGAAGTCGCGCCAAGGAAACAGTTCCGGGGGACGGGGCTTCCTTCGTTTAACGCCGCAGGGTTACGAGTCTGAATTAAGATGGCTACTGGCTTTGCCAGAAGTCGCGCGACGGAAACAGCTCCGGGGAAACGGGGCCTCCTTTGTTAACTCGCTACAGGGTTACTGGGCTGAATTCATTTTTAGAGGTACCGTTTATCGGTGTTGAGGGTTCCTTTATTGGGGCTTTCTTTTTTATCTCGCTACAATGGGCTTCAAGAGTTCTAATGACTTGGAGTTTGGTATGGCTGTTATTAATGTGCTGCCTTCGGATGGGAAGGTTATTGACGAGGGTCCAGTTGGTTGCTCTGCTGATGTTTGCTGTGATGACTTTCGTCATCTCGATGTTGGACTGCCGCCCGAGATTCTTCGTCTTATGGATGCCGGGTATTTGACGCAGGCTGTTGCTGCCTGCGATCGCCTTTTGGAGCAGAACCCCGAGCCTTCGCTGGCTGCTTGTGTTCGTGCCGAGCGGTATCGCATGCTCGAGACGTCGCTTCATTTTTCGGTGTCGCGCGACCAGGCTATTGCGATGATTCGCGAGGAGTGGCCAGAGTTTACCGAAGAGCAGTTTGATGACCTGATTAATCGTAAGCGTATTGACTGGCGCTTTATCGATGGCGAACTGTTCGTTCTCGACAACTTCCTCGATTCGCTTCGCGTATATCCCAAAGAGGTTCCCGGCATGCGGCCCGATTCTACGGACGGAATAGCACTGCGCAACGAGATGCTCAAGGAGATGGAGTCACAAAACGGATTGGCTCGCGTCATTACGCTTAAAGCGTCCGTGTCTGTCCCCGGCGCTCTGGAAGGGGAGACCGTTCGCGCGTGGCTACCCGTTGCCGCCGCCTGTCGTCAACAGTCTCATATCGAGGTTCTCGATATGACGCCGGAGGGTGCTGTTGCCCCCGCGAATGCTTCGGCGCGTACCGCCTCGTGGTCTTCTTCGAGTGAGCGCTCATTCTCGGTGACCTATCGCTATCAAATTGATGCCGCTTATCGTGATGTCTATGGGGGTGCGCTTCCGGTGCATCCTTGCATGGACGCGCCACTGCCCGTGGACACCTCCGAGGACCGTCCGCACATTGCATTCACGCCGTATCTACAGCAGCTGACAGCCCGTGTCATTGACGGGCTCGAGGATCCGCTCGATCGCGCCCGTGCTATCTATGATTACCTGACGCAGTACATCGACTATCGCTATCAGCCGCCGTACTTGCTTTTGGGATCTATTGCCGATGACTGCGCGCATTCGCTCCGCGGCGATTGCGGCGTTATGGCGCTCACGTTTATCACCATGTGCCGTATCGCGGGCGTGCCTGCCCGTTGGCAGAGCGGCCTGTATGTTGCGCCCGATTCGGTGGGGTCGCACGACTGGGCAGAGTTCTATACGCCGCAGACCGGATGGCTCAACGCCGACGTGTCATTTGGATCTTCTGCTCGCAGGATGGGGGAGGAGTGGCGCCGCCGTCACTACTTTGGCAATCTCGACCCGTGGCGTATGGTGGCCAACAATCGATTCCAGGCAGAGTTTGAGCCCTCTTTCGACGGCATGCGCGAGGACCCTTACGATAACCAGATGGGTGAGGCTTCGGTCGACGGTCGCGGATGCCGTCGGCGCGAGATGCTCCGCACGGTCGAACTCATCGAAATGCTCGAAGTTCCATTTTCGGACTAATCGGTAGAAAGCTGTGATAAACTAACTCACGCATTGCGTGCCCGAGTGGCGGAATTGGCAGACGCAGTGGACTCAAAATCCACCGTTGGCAACAACGTGCGAGTTCGAGTCTCGCCTCGGGCACCATACATGCAAGTGAGCGTTCAAGGGGGTTGCGGCCCCCTTTTTCGTGCCGAACTCGCGTGAGCGCGCGAAGCGTTAAGCAAACAGGCCTGTGGCCTGTTTGTAGCGGAGCGTGGCGAGGGCGCCACGCGCCCGAAGCCCGGGGCTTCGCGAAGCGAAGGCCCTTCGAGTCTCGCCTCGAGCACCATACATGCAAGCGAGCGTTCAAGGGGGTCAAGGTCCCTTTTTCGTGTACGTAATGTGATAACGCGCTGTACGTGTTATTATTCGCAAGGCGTTGTTCCCACAATGCCCTAAAGAGGAACCTGAGGGTTCCCACCTTTTGGCGCCAATGAGCAGCTGACTGGTCATACAACTTAGATTCCCTTCCTCAAATCGAGGAAGTCTATGTGTACGACCTGGTTGCTGAGAAGCGCCGGGTTATTTTTTATGAATGGAGGTAGGGAAAATAGCTAAGTCTGATGACACCCGCATCAACGACGAGATCACTGCATCTTCGTGTCGTTTGATTGGCGTCGATGGCTCTCAGCTCGGCCTGTTCGCCATCCGCGATGCCCAGCGCGTCGCCGACGATCAGGGTCTCGACCTGGTCGAGATCGCTCCCAACGCGGAGCCGCCGGTCTGCAAGGTCATGGACTACGGTAAGTTCAAGTACCAGCAGGCCATGAAGGCCAAGGCTGCTCGTAAGAACCAGTCCAAGGTCGAGGTCAAGGAAATGAAGTTCCGACCCAAGATCGACGTTGGCGACTACGAGACCAAGAAGGGCCACGTTCTGCGTTTCCTCAAGAAGGGCGCACGCGTTAAGATCACCATCATGTTCCGCGGCCGTGAGATGGCTCACCCGGAGCAGGGCCTTAACGTTCTCGAGCGTCTCGCCGAGGATCTCAAGCCTTACGCTACGGTCGAGTCCAAGCCTAAGATGGAAGGCCGTAACATGCTTATGCTGCTCGCCCCGATTAAGGGCGCCTTCGATGAGGATAAAGCGGCAAGCGATAGCAAGTAACTAGTGTTCTGTAACCGATTAAGGAGTATTTCATGCCTAAGATGAAGTCCCACAGCGGCACCAAGAAGCGTTTCCGCAAGACTGGTACCGGCAAGCTTATGCGCGCCAAGGCTTTCAAGAGCCACATCCTGAGCAAGAAGTCCACCAAGCGTAAGCGTGGCTTCCGTCAGGAGACCGAGATCGCCGCTGCCGACCGCAAGGTCATCAAGTCGCGTCTCGCCTAAGTTCGCGTTCCCGTTTTTCGTTTTACCGTCTAGGAGTTGATAGAACATGGCACGTATTAAGCGCGCTGTTGCCGCCAAGAAGAAGCGCCGTACCGTTATGCACCGTGCGAAGGGTTACTACGGTGCCGCTTCGCGTACTTACAAGCATGCTAAAGAGCAGGTCCAGCACTCCCTGCAGTATCAGTATCGTGATCGCCGCAACAAGAAGCGCGAGATCCGTTCTCTCTGGATCACCCGTATCAACGCTGCTGCTCGCCTGAACGACATCTCTTACTCTCAGTTCATGCACGGCCTGAAGGTTGCCGGCATCGAGCTCGACCGCAAGGTCCTGGCTCAGATGGCTTACGAGGACATCGAGTCCTTCAACGAGCTGGCTGCCATTGCCAAGAAGGCTCTCGAGGCCTAATAGATTCTCTTGAATCGCTAGGGGAGTGTCGCGTTGTGCGCGGCGCTCCCTCTTTTTATCTGAAGCGCGGTTTACATTGCTAAAAGCGCGGGTAGATAGACACTTACAGGTGACCGATCTCTATATATTTCTAAACCAAAGGGTCATCATCTGATACGTGCGGAAGATCCGCACCAGTCTTTCTATTAGCTATAGAAAGCGATATGTTGTGTAGGACTTGTGAAGAGTGGAATTGACGACCCACAGGGCTTCGCGGTCTGGCAATATATCTCCTTGCCGCGCGGCCCGGTCGGACCGGACCAGCCGCCAGGCGTGCACCTTGAGAACCGG
>UROR01000038.1 GCA_900549535.1 uncultured Collinsella sp.
CAAATGTAATTGGAAGGTTCCACTTGTCCCCAAGAAGCCAGTCGAGAGCGTCTAATACTGTCGTTTTTCCTGAATCGCCTGCGCCTATGATGCAAATGAGCTTCTTGCCGGCAGGAATCTCCCATTCGAGCTGTTCAATGCCTCGAAAATTAGCTATCCTCAACTTTCGTACAATCAAGTTGATTCCTTCCGGTTGATTAATTGCTGTTTTTGCCCAGTCACGAACTGCATGCTCAGGCGGACCATTCCCCCTCGACGTCGTGGCAAGCCGCGAGTTAATTTTGCATGAGCTCCTTATGGCTATTGCATCTGCAAGTGTGCAATCTTCTAGCCATACAAAGCTTCTCGCAAAGCTTTGCCGTACACGCCCGGCTCCGGGAGCCTGACTCTGTTAAATGCCGCCTGGACCTGCTCAACCGTCGTGCATTCATCTCCGGTGACCATGAGTTTCGTCGGAACGCCTTTTGCATACTCAGCATTATCATCGTAGTCATATCGCAGAAAATGAAGGGCTCCCGGCTGCGGGGCGTATCCAAATGCCATATTTTTGGCACCGCCAAGTCTATCAATAATTCTTGAATACACCGACTCAGGGGTCACGAACCACAAGCCAGAGCGACACAGTGGTTCCCTTTGAAGCACCTGTCCCTTATAAACTAGCTGCGGGATAATTCGTTTTGAGACGTTTTCCCAGTTCAAACCAACGGTTGATTTAACTTCTCTCCTACCGTCAATCAAACCTGCGCGGGAAGCTCTATAGTTTCCAGTCGTATCAATAGTCTGAACCTCAATTGAAGTGAACTCCGCAAGCTCGCCGCGCTCGTCAAGCCGAGCCAACACCCAATCGGCAAAATAGTTCCCAACGCCATTTCTTTTCGGCAGCCGCAGTTCTCCTCCCCATCTGTGTCCGAACACGGCAACAGCACCACCCTCGGAACGAGCTTTCGCGACGGCAGCGCGACCCGAATACAGGCCAAGGTCAACGCCAAACGTCTTCCTTGACACGATTCGAAGAATCTCGTAATCATCGGCATAGAGACGGATAGGGCAGCAGATGATACGCTGATCAGACGATACTTGTTTTACAGCGCACACGCCAGAGCAAGAGCCGTCTCGCCCGAGCGTCTTGGTGCAGGTGTCGTGAAGGAACGGGCATAGATTCTTGGCGACTGCATCAAGAGACGCATCGCTATCATCTGCGGCTCGATACCCAAAGAAATCAACGATTGTTCCGGCCATATCTACTCCCCCTCAAGAACCGCTCGCAAAGACCTTCCAACAGCACAGGCAAGCATCGGAGGTACGGCGTTACCGACCTCGGCGTACTGCTCGGCCTGAGAGCCAAGAAAGACGTAGGGATCGGGAAATGAATGGATACGCGCGGCCTCCCGGACAGTAAACGTCCTGTCCTGTTCGGGGTGAAAGAATGCACCCCAGTGAGGATCGCACTTTGTGAGAACCGTGCTTCCGAGTTCATCCCATCTCGGGCGACCGTATCTTTTCGTGTGGTCGCTTCGCCTAGCTGACTTCATGCCTTTCGGCAAAAGATCGTATGGGATATCCGTCCAGTTACCGCCTTGCTTGATATAGCTAAGCCGTTCGAGATTGATAGCCGAAAGACGTGGTGCCTCGTGATTCATCACACCCGCCGACCCTATTCTCAGATTCGCTTGGTACTCGCATTGAGGGGCAACAGGGTATTCCTTTACCGTTTCACCGCGTTCACCGCTTTTAAGCGGTGGAAGGTCGCCTATCGCATCGCGTACCGTGGTGAACGGGGCCGATGTCTCCGGTGAAGGTTTCTTTACGATTGGTCTGCCGTCGAATGTGGTCGCGAAGTTTGCCCTCACTGGAGCATGCCTGACCGGCTCAGGCCATGCCGAATGGGGAATAATCGCCCCTCGCAGACCCATTATTATCGTGCGCCACCTCATTTGCGGGACCCCGTAGTAGGGGGCACCGAGGATATGAACATCGGCACCATATCCAAGGTCCGCAAGTGAATCGAGAATGGCGTGAAGCGTCTTTCCCTTCTCGAACGAAACCAAACCAGGAACATTCTCGATAAGAACCGCGCGAGGCTTGAACTCGTCAACGAATCTCAAGTATTCGCGAAACAAGTGATTACGCGGGTCGTCGCTGGATCGAACAGGGGCGTTAATCGAAAACCCTTGGCACGGAGGACCGCCTGCAAGCAAATCAAGTTGGCCCACTTCAAGATCAAGACGCTCCCTGATCTCTTTCGGGTTCACGGTACGGATGTCGGCAACACACACCTCGGCGTTCGGATGGTTTTTAGCATATGTCTCGGCATATCTAGGCACTATCTCGGAGGCAAACAGAGAGTGGAACCCCGCCTGCTCAAGTCCTTCTGACAGGCCACCTGCACCAGCAAACAAATCTATGCAAGTAAGTTTGTCGTTTTTAACGGTCACCAAAGCTCCTACCTAGTCACCTTAATCTCAAACGGCATGCCGCCCTCGCGGATCACCGCGCGGAGGAACATGTTCATCGCAGCGGACATAGAGAGGCCCAGCTCGTCGAGGATGGCCGAAGCCTCCCTCTTCACCTCAGGTTCTATTCTGATGGTGGTTGCGGGTATGTTCGAAGGCATGGTAGCTCCTATCTCTCGCGTATGCCACTGTGCCACCATTTTAGCCGACTATGCCGTCTGTGAGGTCCAATAGTCCATATAGGGCTAGGGCGGCTGGACGTTGAGCGTATCGCGGATGCTGGTATTGCAGGTGCCGTTGGCGAGCTGCCGTGCGCCCGTGAGCTCAGCGGTGCAGGAATCGGCCGCCATGAAGGTGCATCACCAGCGAAAACAATCGAGATAGGCGGAAGGTACTCAGTGGATACGCTCTTGAAGCGCTTCATGAATGAGTCGAGGAGCGAATGTGTGGTGTTGATGCGGTTGATGGTTCCCTCCGTGCGGCCCTTGGGGTCATAGGACTCGTGCTGTGCGACCTTCAGGTCGCACAGCACATCGACGTAAACTGTTGCCTTGTCGGCCGTAACCACGGCGCCCACGTCGATGCGACCGCGAAGCGCCTCCATCGCGCGCTCGCGAGGCACGATACCGCGCCCCGTCATCTCGAAGAAGGTCGCGTTGGTGTCGCTGATGCCCGTCATGATGCAAATCTGCTCGCGGGAGAGGCATCGTCTGTGGATCTCTTTGCCGCGATTCCTTGTCTCCTTCGGCAGCTTGAAGGAACCTTTGGTGTGGTTGCCCTTGAATAGCTCGGGGAAGTACGTCTCATTAAGTTCACAGTCCCGTTCTTGCCCGACGCAGAACTCAGGCGAGTACGCCTTCAGGTGCTCGATGAGCCTGTGGCACATGGTGCAATGTCAATTTTGGTCTTACAGAGCCAAACAAATTCAATGCATCTAATTTAACGCGGTGGTGCAGTGCGACATTCGGAATACAGGGACGGCTAATGTCCAGCCTTACCCAAAGGCGGGCACAAAAGAGACCTCTGATTGAAATCGGCGAACGATTTTCGTTTCTGACCGCATCCCTTAGCTTTCGCAGCGGATGGGGCTCGGCGTTCGTTCCTCGGCGTAGAGAATCTCGTTCTGGGCCTCCAGGATGTGCGCCGCGTCGCCGATGCGCTCGGCGCACCTCTGACTTATTGACCTCAGGGCCAGGACCCCTCTACGTCGAGCGGGTCCAGCTGATCGGCGTGCGCCAGGGACTCGAGCAACTGGTTCAGGCCCCTCGCAAGCCTCCCGGCGTCGCTCACGGCATCGATCAGCTCGATGCGCTTCACCTTCTCTTCGTAGCTCAGCATCAACTTGCCTCCTTCTCTCAACGGACGTGTCGCGCAGCACCCTAGCCGCTCGTGAGGAGAGCCATCTCGCCGCCAGCGATCCCGTGCGCATATCGGCCGCAGGCGGCGTGGGAAACGCCCACCCGGTGCGGACCGCGGCGTCGGGACGCGAGGGCGCGCAACCGCCCTCGCCGCGACGTCGCCGCCAATCCCCTTGAGCGCCCCTGCAGCGTCGACGGGCCCGCATCCCATGCCCGGAAACCTCGGCGCCCATGCCCGATTCCATGCCGCACGCTTCCGCCCCTCCGATCAGAAACCCGCCCCGGCGCTCCTTGGACGCGCAGGGTCGCACGCCGGCAGGCGGCCCGCAAGGGCCGCGACACTTTTTCGGGTTCTTCGCCCCATGCGCTGCGCGCGCGAACAACGCGAAAAACTGACGTCAGGAGATTTCTATAACCACGTCCGACTTCGCTTCCTCCCTTGCCGGCGCGCCCGCGCTGCATGCGACTCACGCGACGCAAGGCACGCCACAGGGGCGGGCCTCAGAGTCTAAGGAGCAAGGCATGAACGACATGAAGGAAAAGGCGATGGGCGCGGTCAAGGCCTTCCTCGAGCGCAAGGGCTACGAGATCGTCGACGAGGCCTGGCAGGGCCCCGAGGGCATCGGCGGGATCGACCTCGTGGCGGTGGACGAGGACGGGACACTGGTGTTCGTCGACGCCACGGTCCGCATCGGGACGGACGGCTTCCCCGAGGCCCACAGGGCGCGCGGGCTGCGCGAGGCGCTGGCGGCGGCGTGGCTCGCCGGCAACGGCGACGACTACGCCGACACCCCGGTCCGCTTCGACGAGGTGGCGATGATGGTCGTCAAGGAGAACCGAGCGCTCCTGCGCCACCACGTCAACTGCTTCGGCGAGATGGAGCCGCTCTCCTAGGCGGCGCGCCCGGCCCCGGGCTCCCGGGGCCGGGTTTCCCCGAAATCCGCCCCCTGTACCACGAAAGCGTACATATCCGTACGTTTTCGTGGTACACTCCGCTTGTCGGACAAATCCGTACGGTTTTGTCCCGACGCTCCGAGACTCGGGGCGCGCCGGACCGGATGCGGCGAGGCGCGCCCCACGCTAGAGAGGACGCGACCCATGCGCACGATAGCCATTTCCAACTACAAGGGCGGCGTCGGCAAGACGACGACCGCCGTGAACCTGGCGGCGATCTTCGCCGCCCGGGGCCTTCGGACCCTGCTCGTCGACCTCGACCCGCAGGCGTCCGCCACCGACTTCTTCGGCCTCTACGACCGCGCCGCCTCCGAGCGACGCACGTCGGTCGAGCTGCTCTACGGCGGCGCGCCCGTGGAGGAGGTCGCCTACGCTGCCGGGGAGAACCTCGACGTGGTGGCCTCGACCATCGACCTCGTCGACCAGAACGAGATGCTCCTGCGCGAGCAGCGCCTCAAGTTCGCCCTCGACGACGCCTCGGGCTCCTACGACGTCTGCCTCATCGACTGCAGCCCGGTGATGCGCAGGCTCGCCTTCAACGCCTACCTCGCCGCAGCGGAGGGCGGCATGGTCGTCATCCCCGTGAAGCTCGACTCCACCGTGATGCGCGGCACCGCGCTCACCGTCGAGGCGACGCGCTCCATCTCAGACGCCCTGCGCATGCCAACGCCCCGCTGGAGGATACTGCGCACCTGCGTTCCCGGCCGCATGACCAACGCCGAGGCCACGGGCGCGGCCGTGCTCGACGGGTTCTTCCCGGGCGAGCAGTTCGAGACGGTCATACACGCGAGCAGCAAGGTCTGCGAGGGCAGCTGGCAGTGGAAGCCGGTGGCGGCCTTCGAGCCGGGGAGCCGCCCCGCGCGCGACTACAAGGCGCTCGCAGACGAGGTGTCCCGTGAGCTCGCCTAGCCAGGTGGCCGCGGGCTTCACCATCACGGGGCTGCTCGACGGCGCATCGCGCACCCGCGGGCGCTACCCGGTGTCCGAGATCGCGGGGGCCGACATCGCCGACCACCCGGCGAACGCCGCGTACTCCATGGACCCGGCCGGCATAGCCGAGCTCGCCGAGTCCATACGCCAGGACGGACTCACCGACCTACCGCTCGTGCGCAAGGTCGGCGACGGCTCGTGGCAGATGGTCTCCGGGCACCGCCGCAAGGCCGCCTACGCGCTGCTCGCGAAGGGCGACCCCGCCTACGAGAGGATGCCCTGCCGCGTGATCGAGGGCATCGACGACGAGCGGGCGGTGACGCTGCTCCACGCCGCGAACTACTTCACCCGCGCGCTCACCGTGACCGAGCGCGCCGCCGCGACCGAGGCTCTCAGGGGCGACGCCGTGCGCCTGCGCTCCGAGGACCCGTCGCTTTCCGGCATGCGCGTCGACGACGTGAAGGCCGCCATCATCGAGCGGCAGACGGGCCGCAAGATCTCCGGCAAGACCATCGCGCGCGAGGAGAGGCTGGCCCGCAGGATCGCCGAGGACCTCTCGCCCGAGTGGGCCGCCGAGGCCGACCGCGGCAACCTCAGCGCCGAGGCGGTGCGCTCGCTCGCGGGCATGCCGAAGGAGCGCCAAGCGGAGATGCACGCCGCCATGGAGCCCTGGCGGCGCACCAAGCGGGAGCTCTCCGACTACGTGAGGAGCGAGGGGAAGGCGCAAGCCGGCCCCGACGGACGCATCGCGAAGGCCGCGAGGCTCGTGGCCGACTTCCTCGAGCGCCCGCCCGAGAGCCCGAGCGCGGCCGACCTCTCGCTGCTGCGGGAGATGGCGCTCATGACCGCGCCGTACGCGGAGGCGGGCGCAGGCGCCCGTAAGGGCCGCAGAAGGGCCTCAGGCCCGAAATCCAGCAAGTAGCCTATGGCGTCCGACATCGCGTCGGGCGTCCATAGCACTTGGGGACCGGGCGGCCTCGGACCCGTCATGCCGCGGGCCGTTGGGGAGCCCGCTTACGCGAGGCCCGGTCCCAGAGGCGGCGCCCGAGCCGGGCCGCCGCCTGCGGGAGATCCCCCGCGCCCCTAGAGAGACGCGCCCGCCGCGCGGCGGGCCCGAGGAAAGGAATCCGCCATGGAAGAGGAAGCCGGCGTCGCCAAAGGCAAGGAGCGCCGCGTCACGTTCCGCATGGAGGGAGGCGACTACGACGCGCTCTGCGAGCGGTGCGAGCGCGCCGGCCTCAGCAAGTCGGAGTACCTGCGTTACCTCGTGCGCATACCGTTGTCGACGGAGGCCAACGCGGGAGACGAGCACCGCATACTCGTGGACCGCAGGGCCCTGTGGGCGATGTCGCGCGAGCTCACGAAGTGGGGCTACCACTACAACCAGGCCGTGCACGCGATGAACCTCATCAACTTCCACGCCCGCCATGGGCGCGTCGACCGCGACCTCGTGGCGGAGAGCGTCCCTACGATCGAGCGCGAGCTCGCCGACGTGAACGCCGCGGCCCGCGAGATGGCGGCCGAGCTCGGGCGCATCGGAGCCGACTCGCTCGTGGAGGGGTCGCCATGCCGATCCTGAAGCCGATAAGCGGCCACGGCTCGACGGGCGGCATCCGCCGCTACCTCGAGAAGGGAGGCCGCGCCCTCGCGCGCGACCTGTTCAACCTGAGCTACGACGAGCGCGACGCCGGCGCGCTGGGAGACGAGGCCAAGGAGGCCTGCGCCTGGGACGCCGAGATGGACGCCACTCGCGCCGCCTTCGGCACGGACGCACCCTGGAGGGGAAAGCCCGCGCGCACGTTCAAGCACTTCGTGCTCTCGCCGGACCCCGGCGACGACATCGACCTGGCTGCGCTGCGCGAGCTCGCGTGCTCGTGGGCGCTCAAGCACTTCGGCGACCACGAGATCGCCATCGTCTACCACGACGACAACGCCCGCGGCATACCCCACGCGCACATCGTAGTGAACAACGCGAACCTCCGCACGGGCTACCGCATGCAGACCCAGCACCCCGAGGACCTCAACCGAGACCTTCAGGACATGGCCCGCGAGCGCGGGCTGTCGGGCCTCTCCAACGACCGGGCGCCAGAATCGCCGTCGAAGGCGCGAGGGCGCGCCGGCGCGGGCGGGCCCAGGAGTCGCAGGAGCGTCTACCTGGGCCGTGCCGAGAAGGAGATCATGCGCTCTGGCGGCTACTCGTGGGTCGGCGACATCCGCGCTGTTAGCGCTACTGTAAAAACAACCAATTTCGCCATCGCACTTTAGCCGATTCCGCCAACGCAATTTCCCCAATCACGCCAACGCATTTTCACCATTTCCACCAACGCCGGGGCTTACGCTTCGACCGACAAGCGAACGATGCTTTCGGGAGGAGCGGCCGTGGCGGAGAAGAACCTGATCGGAGAGTTGGACATGTACAGGGAAGCGGGCATAAAGCCCAACTTCAGCGACATAGCGAAGCGCTACGGCAAGGACAGGCACACCGTGGCGGCGTACTGGAGGGCCGAGGGCGGCCGGCCCCGCGACGGGCGCGCCGACAGGGCGGGCTCCTTCGACGCGCACACCGAGGAGGTGGCCGCCAAGGCGCAGCTGCCGGGGGTCACCAAGAAGGGCATCCACGAGTGGCTGCTGCACAGGTATCCCGGCGAGAACCTGGCCGGCTACAACGCCTTCACCCAGTTCATGCGCAAGAACGGTATCGCCGTCGGGGCCTCCGTCGGCCCGGAACCGCACCCGCGCTTCGAGACGCCGCCCGGGCTGCAGCTGCAGTTCGACTGGAAGGAGTCGGTCAGGATGGCGAACCGCGACGGCGAGCTGTTCGAGTTCAACGTGTTCGCGGCGACGCTGGGCCATTCCCGCAGGCACATATTCATCCGGTCGGGGACCAGGACGACCGACGACCTGGTCAGGTGCATGTACGCCACGATCGCGAGGCTCGGCGGCGTGCCCCGCGAGTGGGTCACGGACAACATGTCCGCCCTGGTGACGGTCAAGGGCGGCAGGCGCCTCAAGGTCCAGCGCGCATACGAGTTCGCCAAGGCCGCCGGCTTCGAGCTGAAGCTGTGCCGCCCGCGCAGCCCCCAGACCAAGGGCAAGGTCGAGTCGTCGAACCGCTTCCTGTCGCGGCTCGCGGCCTACCAGGGCGACTTCGACGGCTGGGACGACATCGACGAGATCATCGCGCGGATCGAGGACGCCAGCAACTCCGAGCCCAACGAGACCACGGGGCTGCCGCCCTCCGCGCTGTTCATGGAGGAGAAGGACGCGCTGCTGCCCGTCGGCAACCTCCGCGCCCTCGAGGAGGCGATGGGCGACGTGGTGCGCGTGGCCAGGGTGCCGGCCACGATGCTGGTCAGCGCGCACGGCGAGCCCATGTCGGTGCCCAGGCGCTGCATCGGCAGGCCCGCCCGCATCGTCTGCATGCCCGGCGGCGCGATGGACTGCTACGTCGGCGGCGAGCTGGTGGCGACGCACGTGGCGGGCGGGCCGGCCTACGACCCGGCGCACTACGCCGAGGCCATGGCCGGGAAGCGCTGGTTCGGCGACGCCGCCGGCGACATCGAGGCGGCCGCCGCCGCCAACCTCGGGCTGCTCGACTCGATAGGGGGCTCGCTGTGAGCGCCGCGGTGCAGGCCAGCCCGCTCAACCGCCTGGCGGCCAATCTCGAGGAGCTGGGGCTCGAGGGCATGGCGTCGTCGGTGCCCGAGTACGTCAGGCTCGTCGCCGACGGGAGGAAGAGCCTGGTCGACGCCATGCTCGAGCTCACCGACGCCCAGATAGCCCTCAAGCGGCGCGCCGACGACGAGCGCCGCACGAGGATGGCCAACTTCCCCTACATAAAGACGCTGGCCGACTTCGACTGGGGTTTCCAGCCGAGCGTGCCCCGCGGGCTGGTCGAGCAGCTGGCCACGCTCGAGTTCGTCGACCGCGGCGACAACGTCGTTCTCGTCGGCAGCCCGGGCGTCGGCAAGACCCACCTGTCGATAGCCATAGGCCACGAGGCGGTGATGGCCCGCAAGCAGGTGTACTTCGCCGACTGCTCGAGGCTGGTCGAGGACCTCAAGCACGCCTCGGCGAAGGAGGCGCTGGCGCGCAGGATGCGGTTCTACGAGCACTGCAGCCTGCTGATAATAGACGAGCTGGGCTACCTCGATATCGGGAAGGAGGGCGCCGACCTGCTGTTCCAGCTGGTGAACAGGCGTTACGCGCTCAAGCGGTCGACGATCGTCACGACCAACGTGCCGGTCGGCAGGTGGGGCGACGTGTTCGGCAGCAACGTCACGGCCTCGGCGGTCGCCGACAGGCTGTGCCACCACTGCGCGATGATCAAGATAACGGGCCGGTCGTACCGCCTGAAGGACGTGTCCATCGGCGGTGAGGACGGGAAGGAGGAGGGCGCCTAGGCGCCGAAAGCGGCACATCAGCGTTGGCGAATCCGGCGTATCCGCGTTGGCGCGATTGGCGAAAATGCGTTGGTGGAAATGGTGAAAATTATATTGACGCTAACACGCGCCCGCGTCGCGCTCGCCAAGACCACGGCGCGCGACGAGGCGGAGTTCCTCGGCATCCTCGACGCCCTGGGCGTGCACGTCGCCGACAACTCGGCCAAGGCGAGGCGGGACGACTGGGTGTTCAGCCTGGCAGAGGAGCCGTCCAAGAAGGTCAGCGGCGAGCGCCTGGGGTTCGTCTACGGCAAGGAGATGCTCCGCCGGCGGTTCGAGCGCGAAGGCGCCTACCGCCCCACGGACGCGAGCACCGCGCGCATCCGCGAGGCCGCCGAGCGGGCCCTCGAGCTCAACGACCTCTCGGAGCTGAGCAGGCTCTCCTCGGCGCTCGAGACCTGCGCGAAGTTCGACGTCGAGTCGATCGAGGAGTTCGGTCTCAGGATGGCGACGCTCGAGCGCCGCGGCCAGGCGGGCGGCGAGGGGTACCGCCGCCTCGAGGCTGCGCGAGCCTACATAGCGGAGAACGGCCTCATGCCCCTCAAGACCCGCTACGGGAACGGCGACAAGCGCGGCGAAGCCGGCGACAACCAGCGCGGCAGCCGGCATGAGGACGAGCAGCAGCGCATCCTCGCCGCCGAGCGGCAGCGGGCCCAGCAGGACCAGCGCAGGGAGAGGGGCCGGAGATGATGGTGAGGATAGAGTACGAGGGCGGCAGGACGACGCTGTTCGACACGCTCTCGTTCACGGAGGGGTCGCCGTTCTCCGGCGCGAACATGCTCACGGAGTTCGAGCTCGAGATGCGTGAGGTGCCCGAGAAGGGGCTTTGGCTCACGGCGAACTGGCACCAGGTGCGCGACGACTGGCGCGCCGACGCGCCCGCGGACGGCATCCCGGCCGCGCGCAGGTCCCGCGGGTGGCGCTTCATGCTGGCCTCGGAGGCGGAGCTTGGGCGCGCCCGCCGCGTCCTGCCCGACGGGGACGAGGGGGTCGCCCGGGGGCGGGGGGACCTGTGCGACGCGGCCGCGATCGGCGCCTGCTACCGCGAGCACGTGGGCCCTCCCTCAAAACCGCTGAAGTCGCAGATAAAGGAGCTGCAGCGCGCGCTGGGGAGGGCGGAGGTCCCGGGCGTGCCCGACGAGCTGGCGAGGCTGCTCGCGCAAGAGAAGGAAGAGGGCGCCGAGGATGGTGCCCGCAAGGTCAAGGAAGATTGGGGTGACGTCGATGAAGAGGCTTGGTAGGTTCCTCAAGGCGGCGCTTAAGGTCACGCTGGGCTTTTTCGTCTGGCTGTTCCGCGCCGTGTTCAAGTGGGTGATGTAGTAAGAGGCGGGCAATTGCCCGCCTCTTTGTCTTTCCTAATCTGTCTGATCGTCGATGAGCCAGCAGTCGGTCCCATCAGTGAGCAGCGTCCTGGCTGACCGGGATACCGCCGCGATGCGTTGGATTTTGCCTTTTCGATCTTCGGCCTCGGACCTCAGCTTCGACTCTCCGGAGCGTAGGCTCGCGCGCATCTCAACCTTAGCTTCGAGGAGTTGCTCTTTTGCAGCGGCTCTGGGGGTCTGAGAGACCAGCCTCTTGAGGGCGTTTCCCTGGGCTCCGCGAGGAAGCGCGATGGGCGTCCCTTTCATGCCCCCGATCTTCATCTCCATGAGCGCTGCGAGGACCTGCCTCTTTTTCAGAAAGCCCTGAGATTTGTCCAGGATCCGCTGTTCTTCGATGAGGGCGCTGCGGTCGTCCATGCTGCCGTCGTAGTACATGCGCGTCATGGCGAGCGCCGACAGGGCCTGGAGGCACCCCCCCCTTCGAGGCCTTTTGTCTCCATTCTGGGAATATATCCTGCTCATTTAGGGTTATTCGCGCTGAAAGATTTTGACTAGCTTGGTGTCCTTTATTTCGTAAATAATGTCTGCGACGTTCTCGACCAGCCTCTTATCGTGGGAGACGAACACTATCGTTCCGGCATAGGCGCTCATCATCTGCTCGAGGGCTTCGGCGCTCTTGATGTCCAGGTAATTTCCAGGCTCGTCCATGAGCAAGATGTTGTATCTGCCCAGCAGCATCTTCGCGAGCAGCAGCTTGATGACTTCGCCTCCCGAGAGAACGCCAACGTCCTTTGCCAGGTCACGCGGTCCGATTCCCATAGAGGCGAGGATGCTTCGGATTTCGGTCATGCTGTACTCGCAACCATCCTGCATGAACGAGATCGCAGACTGACGGGCGTCGAACTTGTAGCCTGTTTGCTCGAAGTAACCGATCTCTGCCTTGGGAGAGATGTTGATACCGTCGGCGCGTCGAGCGATTGCCTTCAGCAGGCTGGTCTTTCCTGTACCGTTGCCACCGGTGATGGCCACTTTGGCACCGAGCGGTATCTCGAATTTCGCGTGGTCATAGAGCATGCAGTTGCCGAAGCTCAAGCTGAAATCGTCTGCCGTGATGGGAAATTTACTATGCAGTTCCAGGGCCTTGCTCTGGCGGAACCGCACGGTGCGAATGCTGTCAGGGGCCTCAATCCCTTCGAGCGCTTCGAGGCGCTTCTCCATGTTCTTAGCCGCCTGGTACATCCTCTTCTGTTTGGTGCCGGTTGCTTTCTGATGTCCCAATCGACCTGCATTCTCGTTGCTTTTCTTTGCGCCCTTCTGCTTGGCGTCGACCTGCCGTGCTTTTTTCCGTTGTTTTTCGATGGCGGCTTCAAGGCGCTCGCGCTCGCGCATCGCCTCTTCGTATCGAGCCGCCTGAACTTTGCGTTCTTCTTCTTTCTGTCGCAGATAGTCGGAGTAGTCACCCCAGAATTCGGAAATACCGCCGTCTTTGAGCTCCCAGATCTTGTCCACTACCTGATCGAGAAAATAACGGTCATGGCTCACAATGAGCAGGGCTCCATCAAATGCCTTGAGTTGTCCGACGAGAAGGCTGATGCCGTCTTGGTCGAGGTGGCTCGTAGGCTCATCAGCAAAGATCGCGCTTGCATGCTGGGAGAGCGCTGAGGCAATCTTGTCGCGGGTCTCCTCTCCGCCGCTCATCGTCTCCTGCGCCACTCCGGCGACGTTGAGACGGGAGAGCATCTCACCACTGCCCTGAGCCGCATCAAGGTCGAGTTCATCGAGTTGGCCGATGAGGGCAATGCTGCCGAAACGCCTGACGTCGGCGTCCGCAATGGTAAGATTGCCGCTCAGAATTTTAAGCAGGCTGGTTTTGCCTGCGCCATTGTCTCCCACCAAGCCGATGCGATCGTAGGAGTAGATTTCCAACTCTTCGATATCTAGGATATCGCGGCCGGCATATTCCAAAAAGATGTCTTTAGCTTTGACTATGAGTTCCATAGGTTGAACCGCCTTTTGTGTATTAGCGTTTTACTGGAAACGCAGCCATGCCAAAAAAGATTGCTCACGTCGATTTTTCGCCTTTGCCCAATTGCCGGCGCGAGCGTTTTGACCTTGCGCAAGCCGGCAAATCCGAAAATGATAGTTGGCGACGAATAAGGAGCGCGATGTGGGATGTCAGTGCAATACCTCGTCGTCGCAAGGGCTTGAAGGCTGACGCTTGAACCGATGGCTGCTGCCTCTTTTTTTTCGAATACTTGGGCTATTGAATCTGCCCGGTATCTCTTTTCCCCGCGCTTCGGACGCTCGGAGCAAGCAGCATAGCCATCGCAAGCAGTACCATGGTCGCTCCAGAGCCGACGAACCATAACGGAGCTCCAAGCAGATCCGCAAAAACGGAGGGAGCTGCGAGGCCCATGGGCATGGCCCAAGCCATGATGGTTCCGTAGAGGCCGAAAACGCGGCCTAGGTACTCAGGAGGTATCTGCTCCTGCATAAGGGCAGTCTGGGTTCCCGCGTACAACGGGGAGCATGCGCCCATAAGAAAGCTCACCGGCAGGAAAGCAGCGAACAATGACGGGCCGAGCGATCCGGATACGATTGCGGCAATGCCGAAGCCGGCAATCGCGGCGACCATGGTGAACGACCTATTGCGGAACCCTCCCGTAACCGCCAAGATACCGGACCCAGCCAGCATGCCTGCAGAAAAAAGGATTTCCACCAAAGCGGCATCCCCCGTGCTACCGCCAAAATGCCCCAAGGTCATTATTGGGAACAATGCCGCGAGCGGAGAGAACGCGAAAGCGAAGACGAACCCGCACCAAAGAAGGGCGAACAGCCCCCTGTACCCCCTAATCAGCTTGTAGCCGTCCGAAATCTCAGAGAAGAGCTCTCGAACCTTATTGGAAAAGGACAAGCTGCGGTCGGCTTCGTCGAGGCCCCCTGCGTCTATCTGTGCGGCGAGGACGGCTAAAGAAGCGAAAAGCGCTCCCAGCACGTCGAGGACAATCATAGCGGTAATGCCCGCCACGGGATAAATCACTGCTGCAAGCGCGGCGCCAAGAATGTATCCGCCGGACTGAATCGCCTGAGTCACCCCCGATAGGCGAACGAGATGCTCCGGTGGGGCGAGATGGGGCGTGAGAGATTGGGAGGCTGGCGTGTAGAACGAAGTACCAACTGCACGGAGAAACAAGGCGATGAGAATTAGCCATGCAGGTAAGCTGCCGGCCAACGAGGCAATCGCCAAGGCGGCACCCACCGCGGCAATGAAGAGGTCGGCGCCGATGAGGACACGTTTCAAAGGCAGTCTGTCGACAACGGCGCCCGCAAGGATTCCGAACAAAGCAATCGGCAGAAAGCCTGCCAGCGATGCTAAGGAGAGGAGAGAAGACGACCCTGTCGTGAGGGCGAGATGCCAAATAAGACCCATCTGGAGAATCGAACTCGTCAATGTCGAAACGAGCTCCCCGCCCCATACGAAACAAAGCTTGAATTGCCATGAATGGCACAGCAGAGCAGACCTGCCCCGAGAGGTTTCAAATATCATGGTTATGTCCAATCGTGAAATGGCGTGCAGAAAAACAGCGCGACGCCACAACAGCGCCGCTTTCTAGGCGCTCATCCACGTGCGGAAAAGACCAACCACGACACCCCTCCTTTGTTAATTCGGTCTGGCAAACCATGTAATATTAACGAGGCTTGAGTTTGCCTGTCAAGAATCGACCATCGGAAAGGGCAATCCTCTCTGGCCATTCGATTCCTTTTGTATCTATGGCTGCATTTACGTTATGTGGTTATTTATTTCGTTAGAATTCCCAAGCAAAACGCTTTTATGCACCATGTCTGCGCAAGCGAGAAAAGCCATTTCTAAGCCTCGGTCCACGAAAATGTCAACTTGGCTTTTCATTGAGCCGATACTTCCAACACCGCTGAAAACGAACCAAACGCGTAGCTCTTGCGTGTCCGCAACTCGCACCATCAAAGTATGCAAGCATCCTGATGAGCAGGATAGCCTCTGATCGTCTGTATCTCAATTCGGAACAAAGATCCTGGGAAAAAGGGGATGCGGCGCCGAACGCGAACAATGTGTGTACGCTGTCGAGAAATGAGGCGCGCGCCGAGAAACCGGTGGTCCATACTCCACGCCGCACCCCCAACTGAGCCTCGTAGGATTGGACCTCTTTAAGCAACGGTTCGAGGTCTTTTTCGCGCTCAGCGGCGTCCCTGGCCTTGTCTTCGATGCCGGCGAGTTGCTCGGTAATCCAATCGATTACCTGACCGACGTCGTTGTACCTGCCCTCGATCTCGTTTCTTGCCGCCTGTCGTGCC
>UROR01000039.1 GCA_900549535.1 uncultured Collinsella sp.
AGTGGTAAGCACGAGAAGGATATCCCGGCAAGCGACGAGCTCAACCACCTGGGGGTGACGCAGGTCGCCTACGCGCGAGCGATGCTCGAGGTCTGCGACCGCTACTCCGTGCCGGTGATTGACCTGTATGCGCAAAGCGGTATCAGCCCGTTTTTGCCGGAGCACCGCGAGCTCTATATGCCGGACGGTCTGCATTACAGTCCTGCCGGCTATGAGCGCCTGGCGCATCGCATCGCCGCGGGTCTCACCGCCGTTTGCCGCTAAAAGTCTGCCGTTCGCGTTACACTAGGGGTAACGTTCACCTATCGTTTATGTCAGAGGGGACAGCAATGGGTTGCAATCAAATCCTGGACCGTTATATCGAGCAGTTGATCGAAACCTCTACGCCGCAGGCGCCGGCTTGGAATATCGAAAAGATTCGCGCCGGCAAGGAGAACACCTGGAACTATATTGACGGCTGCATGATCAAGGCGCTCATCGAACTGTACGAGATCACGGGTGAGCAGCGCTACCTGACTTTCGCCGATGACTACATCGATTTCTTTGTCCAGGACGACGGCACCATCAAGCATTACAACCCGCAGGAGTACAACCTCGATAACGTCAATGCGGGCAAGACCCTCTACAAGCTCTATGACCTGGTGGGCAAGCCCAAGTACCGTGCCGCCATGGACACCATCTACCGCCAGCTCGAGACCCAGCCGCGCACCAAAGAAGGCGTGTTTTGGCACAAGGCCGTCTATCCCAACCAGATCTGGCTCGATGGCATGTATATGGCCCAGCCGTTCTACATGCAGTACGAGCTGAGCTTCCACAACCGTCGTGCCTGCTCGGACAGCTTCCATATGTTCCAGGTCGTGTATGACCTGATGCGCAACCCCCTCAATGGTCTGTACTATCACGCTTACGACGCGAGCCGCAAGCAGTTCTGGTGCGACCCGGTCACCGGCCTTTCGGCTAACTTCTGGCTGCGCGCCGAGGGCTGGTTTGCCATGGCGCTCATCGACACGTGGGAGCTTATGCCGCCTTCGATGTCGGCCGAGAAGGACGAGATCCGCAAGATGTTCCACGCCCTGATCGACGCCATGCTGCCGTATCAGGACGAGAAGACCGGCATGTGGCATCAGGTCATCAACCTGCCCAATATCGCCCCCAACTACCTGGAGGAGTCGGGCAGCGCGATCTTTGCCAACGCCATCATGAAGGGCGTGCGTCTGGGCGTGTTGGGTGAGCGCTACTACCAGTACGGCCGTCGCGCCTTCGACGGCATCTGCGAGACCTGCCTTTCCGAGCACGATGGCCAGCTGGCGCTCGACAACATCTGCCTGGTTGCGGGCTTGGGAAACACCGCGCACCGCGAGGGCACGTTTGATTACTACATGAGCGAGCCTATCGTCAAAAACGATGCGAAGGGCGTGGCGCCGCTGGTGCTTGCCTATATCGAGACCATGCATCACGACAAGCTGGCCGGTAAGCGCGATCCGCTCGCCCCCTCGGGCGTGTGCTCCATCGAGGACCCGTTTGGCGGATACACCCCGGGCATCAACGCTCATAAGGGATGCGAATAACGTGGGGGCTATTACTCCGGGCGTACGTTTGCACGACCTTCCGCAGGGGACCGTCGAGGAACGCATTCGCATGGCGGGAGAGCTGGGCTTTTCGTGCATTCAGCTGCCGAGTAAGGTGCTCTACGCATCGATGGGGATCGATCGAGGCGGCCTGACCCGCGAGCTTGCCGACCATTTGCGTGCGGTGCTCGACGAGGCGGGCGTTTCGGTCGCCGTGCTCGGCTGTTATAAGAATCTGGCGACGCCCGATCGCCAACAGCTCATGGATAACTTTGCCGAGTACGAGGCATGCCTGAACTTTGCCCAGATGCTCGGCGGCTGCCCGGTGGGTACCGAGACCGGTCGCCCCAATGCGCAGAACCGCGTCGCGGACGACCGCATGACCGACGAGGCACTCGATACGTTTGCAGACGGGCTTGCACGCGTCTGCGATCGGGCCGAGGCCGTGGGCGGGCAAATACTGATCGAGCCTGGCTGGAACGAGACGGTCAACACGCCGGATCGCTGCCGTGAGGGGCTGGAGCGAGTCTCGAGCCCGTCGCTCGGCGTGATCTACGACCCGGTATCGCTGCTGCACCCCAGTGTCGTTGACGAAGCGCAGGAAATCACCGCGTGCATGCTCTACTTATGCGGCAGTAAGATCCGCGTGCTGCACGCCAAGGATTTTGAGGTCGTTGATAACGAGGACGAAGCCGGATGGTGCGACGGTACGGGTTCACGCCTGGTGTGCCACGGCGTGGGCGAGACGGGCCGCTATGACTTTGAGCCCGTGGTGGCCTGGGCTGCCGCCGCCTGTCCTGGGATTCCCTGCGTGGTCGAGAACAGCGTGCCGGCGACGGCGGCTGACTGCCTGGCGACACTCGAGCACATGTCCGCTCGCTGCGGGGCTTCGCATCGCGAGCTATAGCATTGGCTTTTGCCGTGTCGGCAGATTGAGATTACCTGCATGGGGGCGGCGGTGAAGGGTCTTTATCGTCGCCCCATTGGATTGCATTAAAAAGGGGAGTTGCGTGGCTATCCACATTGTCGAAGAGGCGAATCGTTGCCTAGGTTGTAAAAGGGCGTTCTGTCAGATTAAGGGCTGCCCGGTTCAGACGCCTATTCCGCAGGTCATCGACCTGTTCAAACAGCGTCGTCTAGAAGAGGCGGGCGAGCTGCTGTTCCAGAACAATCCCATGAGCGCGGTCTGCTCCATGGTGTGCAATCATTCGGGCCAGTGCGAGGGCGCTTGCATCCAGGGCCGCAAGGGCGCGCCGGTGCATTTCTCGAGCATCGAGAACTATATCTCGACAGCGTATTTGGATCGTAAGGAGTGGACGCCCGCGCCGTCGTGTGGCAAGCAGGTCGCTGTGGTCGGCTCCGGCCCAGCCGGCATTACCGTGGCAATTAAGATGGCGCAGCTGGGTTGCGCCGTCACTGTTTTTGAGCAGCGGCCCGAGATCGGCGGTGTGCTGGAGTACGGTATCCCCGAGTTCCGCCTGCCCCGTGCGCTCGTGCAAAAGTATCGCCACGTGATGTGCTCGCTTGGCGTGCGCGTGCGCCCCTCGACCACCATCGGTGGCGCGCTGCATATCGACGACCTGCTGCGCGACGGCTACGATGCGGTCTTTGTCGGTACTGGTACCTGGCGAGCTCGAAAGCTGGGTATTCCCGGCGAGTCGCGCGGCAACGTGCTGTTTGGTATCGATTATCTGGTCGATCCCACGAGCGTGGCAATCGGGCAGAACGTGGCGGTTATCGGCGCCGGCAATGTGGCCATGGATGTTGCCCGCACGGCCCTGCGCTCGGGTGCCCGCAAGGTCACTGTGTATGCCCGATCGCGCCATATCTCTGCCATCGATGACGAGGTGGAGCTGACCGAGCTTGACGGTGCCGAGATTGTGCGCGGCAAGGCGATCTGCGCCATCGATGATAACGGTCCGGTGTTCGAGACGGCTATCTTTGACGAGGACAACAACGTGGTGGGCTATGAGGAAGAGCTCGACCATGTGTCCGCCGACACAGTTGTGATTGCGGCTTCGCAGGTGCCCAAGGACAAGCTTGTGCTTACGACGGGCGGTCTGGAGACCGATCATCGCGGCCTTCTTTCGGTCGACGAGTACGGTATGACCACCGTGCCTGGCGTCTTTGCCGCCGGCGACGTGGTTAACGGCCCGCTGACGGTTGTTCACGCCGTAGCCGGCGCCAAGCTCGCCGTCGAAGGCATGACTACCTATCTGGGCCTCTAACTCCATCCCACCCATCAGTTGCGGTGAAATACGGACTGTTTTGGCTGGCAAAAGTCTCATCTACTCCGTATTCCACCGCAACTTTTTGTGGGGATCGGATTAAAGGCGGGGGAGTGCGAGCGGGTACGGACGCGGCGGTTGCTGATACGATAAGTACGTTAGCAACTGCCGCCGAGCGGCTTAAACGAAAGGAAGCCTGTATGGAGTCATCCGCCTACCCGATGCTCTTTAGCCCGATCAAGGTCGGTACGACCGAGGTCAAGAACCGCGTCTTTATGCCGCCGGTGTCCACCAACCTGGCCGATCATGGCTATGTGACTGACGACTTGGTCGATCATTACCGTGCCCGTGCCAAGGGCGGCGTGGGCCTCATCATCACCGAGGTCGTGACGGTCGAGCCCACCTATACCTATCTGCCGGGTGACATGTGCTGCTACGACGACACGTTTATCCCCGGCTGGGAAAAGCTCGCCGCGGCCGTCCACGAGTACGGCTGCAAGATCATGCCGCAGCTCTTCCACCCCGCCTACATGGCCTTTAACATCCCGGGCACGCCGCGCTTGATCGCTCCGTCCTTTGTGGGCCCGTCTTACGCCCGCGAGGCACCGCGCCCCATCACGGTCGACGAGATTCACGAGCTCACGCATCAGTTTGGCGACGCTGCCGTGCGTATGCAGAAGGCCGGTGTCGATGGCGTCGAGGTCCATGCGGCGCACGCCCACGGCATGCTCGGCGGCTTTTTGACCCCGCTCTACAACAAGCGTACCGACGAGTACGGCGGCTCGCTCGATGCCCGCATGCGCTTCCTGCTCGAGGTCATCGCCGAGATTCGCGAGCGCTGCGGCAAGGACTTTATCATCGACGTCCGCATCTCGGGCGATGAGTACACCGATGGCGGTCTGACCCTCAACGATATGATTTATGTCTCGCGTCGCCTGGAGAAGGCCGGCGTCGACATGATTCATGTGTCGGGCGGCACCACCATCAAGCGCGGCTCCGCGATTCCCGCCGCCGGTACCCAGCAGGCCTCGCACGCCGCCTGCTCGCGCGAGATTAAGAAGCACGTCAACATTCCCGTCGCCACCGTCGGCCGCATCAACGAGGCCTGGATCGCCGAGGAGCTGATCGAGGACGGCGCTGCCGACATCTGCATGATGGGCCGCGCCAATCTGTGCGATGCCGAGTTCTGCAACAAGGCCGCTGCCGGCAACGCCGACGACATCCGCCCCTGCATCGGCTGCCTGCGCTGCCTGAACGGCATTATGTTCGGCAAGCGCATCTCCTGCACCGTCAACCCGGACGTGGAGCGCGACGAGGCTGGCTACGAACCTGCTGCCGAGGCCAAGAACGTGCTCGTTGTGGGCGCTGGTCCTGCGGGCATGGAGGCAGCCTATATTGCTGCCAAGCGCGGCCACAACGTGGTGCTCGTGGATAAGCAGGATGAGCCGGGCGGCGAGATGCGCATCGCGGCCGTTCCTCCGGCAAAGCAGGAGCTCACCCGCGTGATCAAGTACCAGTATCGTCGTCTGGCCGAGGCGGGCGTGAAGTGCGTCTTTGGTACCGAGCTCTCGGCCGAGGACATTCAGCGCGACTACGCGGGCTACGAGGTTGTCCTGGCTTATGGCGCTGAGCCCATCGCCCCGGCCTTCATGCAGGGCTTTAAGCAGGTTATGACGGCTGACGACCTGCTGGGTGGCAAGGCTTTCCCGGGCAAGAAGATCGTCATCGTGGGCGGCGGCACCGTCGGTTGCGAGACAGCAGATTACCTGGCCCCGCTGGTCAACGACCTGTCGCCGGCCAATCGCGATGTCACCGTCATCGAGATGACCAAGACGCTCGCTGCCAACGAGGGCGGTGCCGGTCGCGCGGTGCTCATCACGCGCATGCTCTCCAAGGGCGTCCACGTGCTGACCGAGGCCAAGGTGACCGAGATCACCGAGGACACCATCAGCTACGAAAAGGACGGCGAGGTCCACACCATCACCGGTGCCGATACGCTGGTGCTGGCGATGGGCTACCGTCCCAATACCAAGTTGGCCGACGACCTTGCCGCTGCCGGCGTTGCCACCCACGTGCTGGGCGATGCCAACAAGTGTGGCAACATCCGCGATGCCATCGGCGATGGCTATAAGGTTGCCTGCGAGCTCTAGTTAATCCCTTGGTGCATGGGGCCTGTCCCCGCGGCGTCAGTCGGTAGATAGTAAAAAGCGGCGGTCGTCCCGTACGTGGGACGACCGCCGCTTGCGTTAGCTGCAATGAGTTGTGCGATTAGAGGCCTAGGATCTCCTTGACCTTGGCGATGATGGCCTCGTCGGTTGCGTTGGCAAAGAAGTACTCCTGGAAGTGCTCGCCGGCAAGTGCGCCCTTCACCAGGTCCTGGTCGAGCTCGTCCAGGATGTCGACGAGCGGACGCATGGTCACAGCGCGGACGCCGTCGAGGATCTTCTTGTTGCGCTGCTCGGGCTCAACACGCTCGGCAGGATAGCCGTTGCCCGAACCAAAGCCAAAGAGCTTCTCGAAGGTGTACTCGAGGTTGAGCTCCTGGCCCCAGCCGTTCTTGAGGGCGAAGGGCATGGCGACGGCGTTGCCATCGTTGACCTGGGCAAAGGTGTAGGCGTCGAGCGGGTCGGCAACGTGGCCGCACAGCACGCCGGGGAAGGAGTTGCAGGCGAGCATGGCGCCCTCGCCGGTGCCGCAGCCGGTCACGACGTAGTCGGCAGCGCCGGAGTTGAGCAGCACGGCGGCAAGGATACCGTTCTGCACATAGGTGAGGGGCTTGGAGTCGGCGTCGGCATACATGCCATAGTTAAAGACGGTGTGGCCCATGGGCTCGACGACCTTCTTAAGGGCAGCCTCGATCATGGGGTTCTTGGAGTTCTGAGAGTTCTCATTGATCAGAGCGATTTTCATTGCGAATTACCTTCCTATTTCTAACTTGCGGTGGAATACGGACTGTTTTGCCTGATAGAAGCCAAAGCCAATCCTTATCTCACCGCAACTCAAATGAAAAACGAGTGGATGAAACCTGATGTGGGCAGTTGCGGTGACGCTTATTGAGGCTGCTTTCCAATGTATGCGAGGATGCCGCCGTCGACGTAGAGGATGTGGCCGTTGACGAAGTTCGACGCGTCGGAAGCCAGGAACACGGCGGGGCCCTTCAGGTCCTCGGGCGTGCCCCAACGGGCGGCCGGCGTCTTGGCAATGATGAACTGGTCAAACGGGTGGCGGCTGCCGTCGGGCTGCGTCTCGCGCAGCGGTGCGGTTTGCGGCGTGGCGATGTAGCCGGGCCCAATGCCGTTGCACTGGATATTGGCCTCGCCAAACTCGGAGCACATGTTCTTGGTGAGCATCTTGAGTCCGCCCTTGGCGGCGGCATAGCCGGCGATGGTCTCGCGGCCCAGCTCGCTCATCATGGAGCAGATGTTGATGATCTTGCCGTGGCCCTTGGCGATCATGCCAGGCAGGCAGGCCTTTGACACGATAAACGGTGCGTTGAGGTCGATATCGACGACGCGGCGGAAGTCCTCGGCGCTCATGTCGAGCATCGGGGTACGCTGGATGACGCCGGCGTTGTTGACCAGGATGTCGGGCGTGGTGCCAAAGTCGGCCTCGATCTTGGCGATGAGCTCGGCGACGACAGTCTCGTCGGTGACGTCGGCAACATAGCCGTGAGCGTCAAAGCCCAGCTCACGGTAGTGCTTCTCGGCTTCGGCGACTTTGTCGGCGTGACGGGCGTTAAAGGCGATCTTGGCGCCGGCCTCTCCGAGCGCCTCGGCAATGGCCATGCCAATGCCGTAGGTGGCGCCGGTCACCAGTGCGACCTTGCCATCCAGACGGAAGCTGTCCATAAGATCAGACATAGCGATCCTTTCAAAAGAAACGTTCATCTATATAAGTCTTGCTTTTCATACAAGGTCAGTATAGGTGAAGCAGCGTAATAGCCACCCCTTATTCCCTAAAATCAGGTGAACGTTCACTTTTAAAAGGCGAACGGTAGTCTCGCCCTTGCCGTGCGGACGTCTATTTGCTCTGTTCCTGCGCTCCCTCTGCGATCATGTTGCGGTTGTACACCAGATGCAGGTACATCGCGTCGTGCGCTGCGGTGGGATTGCGCGCGGCGATGGCGACGGCCACGCCACGGTGGGTGCGGATGGTTTCCTCAACCAGCTTTTTGCCGGTCACGTCAATAAACAGGGGGACAGGCGCCTTGAGCACGCCCATTAGGCGGGGAACGACGAGGTTGCCGCAGCTTTCGGCAATTGCGATGTGAAACGCGGTGTCGGCGGCAGAATAGTCTTCGTCCCGCGCGGCCAAGTGCTCGGACTCATCGCAAAGCTCTTTAATGCAGATGATTTGATCGTCGGTCGCGTGCTCTGCGGCCATGCTGGCCATCTGCGGCTCGATCATAAAGCGCACTTCGAGCAGGTCGCGTGCCAGGCGCCTCTTGTCATCGATAAAGGTAAAGCCCAGCGGATCGTCGGCAACGCCGGGGTTTGATGCCACATAGGTGCCCGAGCCCTGTTTAATGCGCACGATGTTGCGCGACTGCAGCAGCTTCATAGCCTCGCGTACGGTGCTCCTGCCAGCACCCAGGCGCTCGACGAGCACAGCCTCCTTGGGCAGGCGGTCGCCTTGCTCAAGATGCTCATCCAGGATCAGTTGAATAATTTTCTCCGAAATCTGCTCGGGGAGTCCCGAATCGGCTCGTGCCACGCTTCACCTCATATCAAAAGAATTCATCAGAGCTATTCTAGCTCATTTAACAGAAGCCGCGGTGGTTCGCTCCGACAATGGAGAACTGTAAGTGGCCGTTTACCGTCAAAAACAGATCGTTCAGCAAATACATCAGATGTATTTCGAAAAAAGTTTCCCTTTTAAACATCAGACCTATTGAAAACGCGCTATAGTCTAAGCCGAATTCAAAAGGTCTGATGAATTGGAGGAAAGATGTCAGACCCAACGTTTATGGCCGACCCCACCAGGCTGGTCATCGCCGCCATCGTGGGCATCGCGCTGCTGCTTGCGCTCATCATTAAGTTCAAGCTGCATCCTGTGCTTTCGATGATGGTCTCGGCGCTCGTGATCGGTATCGGAGCCGGCATGCCGCTCGATATGGTGGCAGACACCGTCACCAAGGGCGTGGGCACCACGCTGCAAAACATCGCCTTGCTCATTGGCCTGGGATCGATGTTTGGCCAGATTTTGGAGGAGAGCGGCGGCGCCAAGAAGATCGCCCAGACCTTCATTGACGCCTTTGGCCAGGGCCACTCCAGCTGGGCGCTGGGCATCACCGGTTTGGTCATCGGCACCACGGTGTTCTTTGAGGCGGGCGTAGTCGTTTTGATTCCGCCTGCGTTTAGCGTGGCATCGCAGACCAAAAAGTCGACGCTCTACTACGGCATCGCGCTGCTCGCGGGACTTGCCGCTGGCTATGCGTTTGTGCCGCCATCCGCCGGGTCGGTTCTGGTCGCCGGCACGCTCGGTGTCGACCTGGGCACCATGATCCTCGTCGGTATCCCCACCGCCTTTATCGCTATGGCGATTGCCGGCGTCGTGTGGGGCCGCAACGTGGGCGGTCGCATTTTTACCGATGTTCCGGAGCACTTTACCTCTGCCGAGGGTGCGAGCGATGAAAAAGAGCTTCCCTCCTTTGGCATGGTGCTTGCCATCGTGCTCACGCCGCTTTGTCTGATTTTGCTGGGCACGTTGTCCTCTTATATCCCCATGCCCGCCGAGCTCGCCTCGATTCTCGCCTTCCTGGGCAAGCCGTTCGTCGCTTTGACGCTCGCCACGCTCGTCGCGATGTATCTGCTGGGCGCGCGCCGCGGCTACTCCGGCGCCGAGCTCAAGGCCCTGCTCGACCGCTCTCTTAAGCCCGTCGGCATGATCTTGCTGGTTATCGCCTGTGGCGGCGTCATTCGCTGGATGCTGCAGGACTGCGGCTTGGGCCAGGTTATCGGCCCTATGCTCGAGGCCTCACCGCTGCCTTTGGTGGTCGTTGCCTTTTTGATTGCCGTCATGGTGCGTGCCTCTGTCGGCAGCTCCATCGTCGCTATGACCATGGCATCGGGCATTATGGCCGCCATGCCTGCGGTTTCCGGAGCCTCAGTGCTCATGCGTGCCGCTATCTGTCTTGCTATCTGCGGCGGTGCCACGGCCCTCTCGCACGTCAACGATGCCGGTTTTTGGATGTGCTCCTCGTTCCTGGAGATTGACGAGAAGACCACCCTCAAGTCCTGGACCGTTATGGAGACGCTCATCGGCCTTTCGGGTCTTGCCTGCGCCCTGGTGATTTCGTTCTTCGCCTAGTTCGCGTAGCTAAGCATCTTTTGCCGAGTGCATCGCTCGGTACCCATTTACACCTGATTCATTAACCAACGATTGGTACAACCGTTCAAACCAAAAGAGGAGAGCACCATGGACGAGAAGACCAAGGCACAGATTCAGCAGGAGGCAGTCGACCTGGTTGCCAAGCTGCAGCCGCGTTCCGGCAAGTTTCGCACCATCAGCCCCGAGATGGACCCGCTGCGCCTGGGCTCTGGCTGGTCTATCGAGGATCTGGACAAGCCGCAGGTCATTATCGAGTCGACCTTTGGCGATTCGCACCCGGGTTCTGCCGGCCTGTTCGAGCTGGTCGAGGAGGTCCGTGCCGGCGTTGCCGAGGCTGGCGGTCACGGTGCCCGTTACTTCTGCACCGATATCTGCGACGGCGAGGCCCAGGGACACGACGGCATTAACTACTCGCTGCCCAGCCGCGACATGATCGCCAACATGATCGAGATCCATGCCAAGGCCACCCCGTTCGACGCCGGCGTCTTTGTCGCCAGCTGCGATAAGGGCCTGCCTGCGAACCTCATGGCCATGGGCCGCATCAACATCCCCTCCATCGTCGTTACCGGCGGCGTCATGGATGCCGGTCCCGATCTGCTGACCTTGGAGCAGCTCGGCGCGATTTCTGCCCGCTACGAGCGCGGCGAGATCTCCCGCGAGGAGCTTGAGTTTGCCAAGCACAACGCATGCCCCAGCTGCGGCGCCTGCTCCTTTATGGGTACCGCCTCGACCATGCAGGTCACGGCCGAGGCCCTGGGCCTTATGCTCCCCGGCACGGCTCTGCTGCCCGCCACCAGCTCCGACCTGCGCGAGTTCGCCCGCGAGGCCGGCCGTCAGTCCGTGTGGCTCTCCGAGCACAACCTGTGCCCCCGCGACATCGTGACCAAGGAGTCCTTCGAGAACCTCATCATGGTCCACGGCGCCATTTCGGGCTCCACCAACTCGCTGCTGCATATCCCCGCGATTGCCCGCGAGTTTGGCATCGAGATGTCCGCCGACGACTTCGATCGTCTGCACCGTGGCGCTCACTACCTGCTTAACGTCCGTCCCGCAGGCGAGTGGCCGGCGCAGTTCTTTTACTATGCGGGTGGCGTGCCGCGCATCATGGAGGAGATCAAGTCGATGCTCCACCTCGATGTCATGACCGTCACCGGCAAGACCCTCGGCGAAAACCTCGAGGACCTTAAGAACAACGGTTACTACGAGAAGTGCGGTCGTTACCTTGAGAAGTGGAATCTCAAGCGCGAGGACATCATCCGTCCGTTTGACCAGGCCTTCGGCACCGACGGTTCCATCGCCATCCTCCACGGCAATCTTGCTCCCGAGGGCGCGGTCGTCAAGCACACCGTCGTTCCGCGCGAGATGTTCCAGGCTACGCTCAAGGCCCGTCCGCTCGACTGCGAGGAGGACGCCATTCACGCCGTCCTGACGCACGAGGTCAAGCCCGGCGATGCCGTTATCATTCGCTATGAGGGACCCAAGGGTTCCGGTATGCCCGAGATGTTCTACACCACCGAAGCTATCGCCAGCGACCCCGAGCTGGGCGCGAGCATTGCCCTGATCACTGACGGCCGCTTCTCCGGCGCCTCCAAGGGCCCGGCTATCGGTCACGTTTCGCCCGAGGCCGCTGTGGGCGGTCCGATTGCCCTGATTGAGGAGGGCGACCTTATCCGAATCAACATCCCCGAGCGCTCGCTGTCCATCGTGGGCATCGCCGGCAAGGAGATGGAGCCGGCCGAGGTCGACGCCGTCCTGGCCGAGCGCCGAGCCGCTTGGAAGCCCAAGGCTAATCGTTACACCTCCGGCACGCTCAAGTTCTTTACCGAGCATGCAGTTTCCGCCATTCAGGGTGGCTACATGGAGTAGCGCCCATGCGCATCAAATATCTCCTCTCATAGATGCGCGGTACAAAGAGCCCCGAGCCACGTCACCGGGGCGCGTTGTTCAGCGCCGCCGGGGCGCTCCACTCAAACGACAAGAGACGTCTTACGCAAGCGCCCGCGTCCGTGGATAAAACCACGGGCGTGGGCGCTTCACTTTATTCCCAGCCGCTTTATTCCCAGCCCTTCCACACGTCAGGCTCGTAGCCAACGGTTGCCTGGCGGCCGTTGCGAACGATGGGCTCACGAAGAATCTGCTGGTTATCGAGCACCTTTTCGAACTTCTGGTCGGCAGCAAGATACTGTACGAGCGCAACCGTGTCGGCATCTTTCGCCTTTGGATCGATCACAGCGTCGATCCCGCCGACGGCGCGCGCCACGCTTTCGAGCTCGCCTTTGCTCATCCCCTTTTCCTTCAAGTCGATGAACTGGAACTTCACGCGACGCTCCTTGAAATAGCGCTGCGCCTTCTTGGTATCGAAGCTTTTCTTCGTGACGAATATTTGGATGTTCATACGTACCGCCTTCGCTCAATTCTCGTCCGTTCATGATACGACAAGGGAGCCGAGCAAAAACAGAGCAGGCGGAGATGGAGGAGGACGGCGACCGACCGTCGGCAAGAGTCGGCCGGATCGGACTGGCGCCCAGCGCGCGCCGGCGACACGCTCGCAGCTGCACACATAGCCGATGTACAAGCTCGCCGCGGCGTTCCCTCGCCCCGCGGTGTGGCGATAGAGAAGCACGCCACCCGTCAACGATGGCGCCTCGGTGAAGAAAATCAACGTCTGGGTTACATCCCTTGAAAGGGGCGAAGACGGCTGCTAGAATGCCTCCCCGTTATGAAGGATTTGACCAAAGCATACATCGCAATTCGGCGGCCCCTGGTATACGGGGCCTCTCCTGTTGTTCCCCAAGTGCGCTCTGAGCAGCCGCTTTCTTCCTGTCGTATCTGATGCACGCATAGCACGTGCATGTTATTTCGCCCGTGGGCCGGCGCGCCTTCGGCGAAGAATCGAATAGATACGAAGGAAGCTTATGTCTGATAATTGTACGGTCGCGCCCGCCAATGGGCGCATTACCGGTACCCAGATCAGCATCGTCGCGGTCGTCGTCCTGGGTGCCTTCTTGGCGCTACTGAACCAAACGGTGATGTCGCCTGCGCTGCCGGTCATCATGTCCGATTTCGCCATCGATGCCTCGACTGCCCAGTGGATCATGTCCATATACCCGCTGGTGAGCGGCATCATGGTCCCCGTTTCGGCGTTCCTTATCGACAAGTTCAGCACCCGCGCGCTATTCTTCGGGGCGACGCTGGTGTTCGCGCTGGGCACGCTGCTGTGCGCCGCAGCCCCTGATTTCCTGTTCCTCATCATCGGTCGCGTGTTGCAAGCGGCGGGCTCAGGCGTGCTCATGCCGCTTGTCTCGGTGGTTCCCATGCTGGTGTTCCCCGTCGAGAAACGAGGAACGGCTATGGGCATGGCGGGCATCGTCATGTCGGCGGGTCCCGCGGTCGGCCCCGTCGTAGGCGGCGCGGTGATCGACACGTACGGCTGGCGCACCATGATCGGCGCCATCGTCCCCCTCGCAATTCTCGTGCTGGTGCTGGGCGTGTTCATGCTGAAAAACGTGGGCGAGCTGAAGAACCCCAAGCTCGACCTGCCCTCGGTCGTCCTCTCCACCATCGCCTTCGGCGGACTTCTCTACGGGTTCTCGAGCGCCTCGTCGATGGGTTGGGGCAACCCCGTGGTGCTCGGCTCGATCGTCGCGGGTGTCGTGTGCTTGGTGCTGTTCGTCGTACGCCAGGGCAAAATCGAGGACCCGCTGCTTCAACTGGGCACGCTCAAGACGCGCGAGTTCCGCGTGGCCGCCATCATCGTCACGCTCATCAACGCCGCATGCCTGGTCACCAACACGCTGTTGCCGTTGCTGCTGCAAACCTCGCTTGGCGCTTCGGCCTTCGAAACCGGCATGGCCATGCTTCCCGCCGCGGCGGTGGGCATCATCATCAGCCCTATCTCCGGCGTGGTGTTCGACAAGTTCGGTCCGCGTGCCATCTCGATCGTCGGCCTGGCCCTCATGACCGGCGCCCTGTTCCTGCTCTCGCTTTCGACGGTAAACACGCCCATCTTGGTGGTTGCGCTGTTCTGCATGCTGCAGTCCGCCGGCCAGTCGCTCGCGAACATGCCGGTGAACACATGGGGTGTCAATGCCTTGAAAAATGACATGATCGCCCACGGCAACGCCATCGCGAACACCGGCCGCCAGGTCGCCGGCGGTTTGTGCACGGCGCTCATCATCACGGTCATGACAGGCGTCACCGCGTCGGCCGGCGTCGATGCGAGCATCCAAGTAGCCACCGCCGTGGGCGCGGGCGTCGCTTACAAGGTGTGCGCGGCAATCGGCCTCGTTTCCCTTATCTGCGCCATATTCAGCGTGCGCACCAAGAAAACCGCACCGAAAACGAAGGAGGCATAAGCGATGTCCGAGATTCTGTCCGAGCGCATCCCGCTCGAGCTCGAGGGGACGCCCGTTTCGAGCATCATGATTGAAGAGCCGTTCACCTGCACGCAGGATTGCACGATTTCCGACGTGGTGCGCATGCTCGCCGAAAACGAGGTGAGCAGCATGCCCGTAATCGATGAGCGCAACCAGGTGGTCGGGTTCATCTCCGACGGCGATGTCATGGGAGCCATCGCGCAGCATCGCGCTCACACCATCTTCACGGGCGGCGACGCGTCCATGCTGTACTTCGACGATCAGAGCCTTGAGCAGCGCATCGAAGACCTGAAGGATCGCTGCGTCATGGATTTCGCGACGCGCCAGGTAGTGTGTGCCCGTCCCGAGCAGAGCATCGCCCGCGTCGCCGCGCTGCTGGCGAAGAAGAAGTTCAAGAAGCTTCCTGTGGTTGATGACGAGGGCAAACTCGTGGGGGTCATCCGCCGCTCCGCCATCACCAAATACATCTTCGGCATCCTTTTCCAATAGGGGCAGGTCGCACTTGAGGCGAACATCTCGAGGCATCGAGCCAGCAACTGGACTAGACAACCTTGACACGCACGCGCTTTCCCTCGATGCTTCGGTAAGGGGAGCTGCGAAAATCGCAGTACGGGTGATCGGTGCCGCGCCCCCGAAGGCAAAAGCGAACACGGGAGCGATACGATGGGAAAAGTCCTGGACGAAGATTTGGTTTATGAGATTCTCTCCGTCGTGGCAGAGATTCCGGCGGGATGCGTCGCCTCGTACGGTCAGATAGCGCGCCTCATCGGCAGGGAGAAAAACTCTCGCCTGGTCGGAGCGGTGCTGAGCGAGGCGGATCGCTACGGAGATTATCCCTGCCACCGCGTCGTCAACCACGCGGGACGCCTCGCGCCAAACTACCCCGACCAGCGAGCACTACTGACGGAGGAAGGAGTCGCCTTCCGAGACAACGGCTGCGTCGACATGAAAAAGCACCAGTGGAACGAGTAGCCAGGCAGCGTAGCGTCGAAAGGAGCGACGCCACGGGGAACGACCTGCGCCCCGCCGCCGGACAACCTATGGCAAAGTGACACGTCCCACAAAGAGCGGCGCACCAGTACGAGACACGACCGCGACGTAAAAAGACCCTATGATACTCGTATGGATCTATCTGATTGCCCGCCTCTAGGTAAGCAAAGAACG
>UROR01000040.1 GCA_900549535.1 uncultured Collinsella sp.
CTCGGAGGCACCATCGGCGCGAGCCGGGGCCTCGGGCTTGTCAAGACGATCGAGCGAGCTCTTGCCGCGATCGTCGACCTCGATGACGACGACCTTGACCTCGTCGCCCACATTGAGGACGTCCTCGACCTTCTCCACGCGGCCCTTGGCGACGCGGGAGATGTGCAGCAGGCCGTCCTTACCGGGCAGCAGGTTGACGAAGGCGCCGAAGGGCTGGATGGAGACCACGCGACCGGTGTACTCCTCGCCCGGCTCGGGAACCTTGATGATGAGCTTAATGCGCTCGACAGCCTGGTCGACGGACTCGCCGGTGCCGCCGACAAAGACGGTGCCGTCCTCCTGGATGTCGACCGAGGCGCCGGTCTCGTCCTGGATACCGCGGATGACCTTACCGCCGGAACCGATGACGTCGCGGATCTTGTCGGTCGGAACCTGGATGGAAACGATGCGCGGAGCGGTGCTGCGTGTGGTGTGGCGCGGCTCGGGGATCACATCGAGCATCTTCTGCAGGATGAAGGCGCGACCCTCCTTGGCCTGCTGCAGGGCGCGGGCCAGGATGTCGAAGGTGAGGCCGGTGGCCTTGTTGTCCATCTGCAGGGCGGTGATGCCCTCGGTGGTGCCGGTGACCTTAAAGTCCATGTCGCCCAGGAAGTCCTCGAGACCCTGGATGTCGGACAGGACCACGGTCTTGCCCTCCTCCTGGATCAGGCCCATGGCGATACCGGAGACCGGGCGCTTAATGGGCACGCCGCCGTCCATAAGGGCGAGCGTGGAGCCGCAGGTCGAAGCCATCGAAGAGGAGCCGTTGGACTCCATGACCTCGGAGACGACGCGGATGGCGTAGGGGAACTCGTTCTCGTCGGGGAGCACCGGAAGCAGGGCGCGCTCGGCAAGGTTGCCGTGGCCGATCTCGCGGCGCTTGGGGCTGCCCATGCGGCCGGTCTCGCCGGTGCAGAACGGCGGGAAGTTGTAGTGGTGCATGTAGCGCTTGCCCTCGGTGGGCTCGATGGTGTCCAGACGCTGGCCCTCGTTGAGCATGCCGAGCGACAGGACGGAAAGCACCTGGGTCTGGCCACGCTGGAACAGGCCGGAACCATGAACGAGCGGCAGGTAGTTGTCCTTCACCATGATGGGACGGATCTCGTCGGCAGCACGGCCGTCGACGCGCTCGCCGGTCTCGACGACCATGGTGCGCATGGCCTTCTTCTCGAGCTTCTTGAGCGCCACGGGGATCTCGCGCTCCCAAGCGGCCTGCTCCTCCTCGGTGAACTCGGCGCGGATGGACTCCTTCAGAGCCTCGACCTTGCCGATACGGGAGAGCTTGTCGGCATCGCGAAGGGCGGCTGCCATCTCGTCGTAGTGGGCGAAGATGCGCTCCTGGACCTCCTCGACGGGCTGGTCGAGCGGGTACTCCTTCTTGACGATGGGGCCGTTGACCTGCTCCCACTCGGCAACGAACTCGTCCTGAGCCTGGCAGAAGGCAGCAAGGGCCTCCTGGCCAAACTTCATGGCGGCGAGCATGTCGTCCTCGGAGATCTCCTCGGCGCCGGCCTCGACCATCGAGATGAAGTCGGCAGAGCCGCCCAGCTCCAGGTCCAGATCGGAGTTCTCGCGCTCCTCGTAGGTGGGGTTGACGATAAACTCGCCGGTCTCCACGTTACGGCCGATGCGCACGCAGGCAAGCGGGCCCTCGAAGGGCACGCCGCCGAGCGTCATGGCCAGGGATGCACCCATGACGTTGATGACATCGAAGGGGTTGACCTGGTCGGCGACGAGCGAGGTGGCGACGATGTGCACCTCGTTGCGGAAGCCGTCAGGGAAGCTCGGGCGAATCGGACGGTCGATCATGCGCGCGGTGAGCGTGGCCTTCTCGCTGGGACGGCCCTCACGCTTGAGGTAACCACCCGGGCAGCGGCCGGCGGCGTACATCTTCTCGTTGAAGTCGACGGTCAGCGGGAAGAAGTCGTAGTTCTTACGCTCCTTGGAGACGACCACGGTGTCGAGCATCGTGGTGTCGCCCTGCTTGACCAGGCAGGCGCCGGTGGCCTGCTTGGCAAGCTCGCCCGACTCAAAGGTGTAGGTCTTGCCGTACAGCTCAAAGGTCTTGGATACGAGTGTCATTGTTCTCCTTTACCCCACAGGCCCCTTGCCTGCGGGCTTCTCATGTGACGCAGGCCCCCTGCCCCCGCCACGCTTCAGAGCGTGATTGTTCGCGCCCTTACACAAAAAGAGCGCCCCGCTGCGCAGGACGCTCTTAGCATGTACAAATCCTACTGGATGTTGTCGCGGATGCCCAGAGCCTTGATGAGCTCACGGTACTCGACGATGTCGTTCTTCTTGATGTAGGAGAGAAGACGACGACGACGGCCGACGAGCATAAGCAGGCCACGACGGGTGTGGAAGTCCTTCTGGTGGGACTTCATGTGCTCGGTCAGCTCCTTGATGCGCTCGGACAGGATGGCGACCTGAACCTTGGGGTTGCCGGTGTCGACCGGGGTGTTACCGAACTGGGCAGTCAGCTCCGCCTTGCGCTCTTTGGAAACAGTCATTGTTTCACCTTTCGTTTTGCGTCGCCCACGGGCGACTCGATTCGCCTCGGACTGGGAAGCCGCCGGTGGAGCGAACAACCAAGGTCGAGGTACCAACAGGTCGGTATGTTACCACAAGCAGCCCGCGCCTGCGCATCATCACCGACCCAACATGAATTCCATCGCGCGGAGGCGCTGGTCGGTGTGCGTCGCAGCCCAAACATGCGAAAGCCCGAGCAGGAATGCCGCCGTATGCGGGTCGATTCGCTCGGCCATGAGCGCATCGAAGGTCATGGACATGAGGGCGCGCAGCCATGCGGTCTCACCGGTCGACACCAGTTCGGCACCTGGAACGCTCGACGCGCACGACCCGCACATGAGGCCGCCCGCCTGGGGCGAAAAATACGACAGCATGGGGTCTCCGCACAGCACACAGGCCGAAAAATCGGGACGATAGCCAACGTGCGATAGCAGCTTAAAGACATATGCCGCCACAAGTAGGTCCATATGTGCCGTGTCAAGCCCGCTGCCCACCAGGGCAAGCGCTCGCTGCGTTATGGCAAAGGTAAACGGGTCCTCGGCGTCCTCGAACGAGCACACGCGCGCGACCTCGGCGATCGCGCTTGCGGCGCAGGTCGACTCGTAATCGGGCGCAGCGCCGAGCGGCGCCTCCATAAGCTCGGCCTGAGAAACCACGTCGAGTGACCGTCCATGTGCGAGCAGCATATCGACCGTACAGAACAGCTCGCAGCGCGCAGCCAGGCGTCCGCCGGGTTTGCGGGCGCCCTTTGCCACTGCACGAACCTGTCGTCCCCGCTCGTCAAGCATCGTCAAGATCAAGTCGGTCTCTTTGAGCTTCGTCTTGTCGAGGACGAGCACCTTGGTGCGATATGTCCGGGAGCCTGCCATGCGCGCCGCGCGTCCTTAGTCCTCGGCGTTGTAGCCAAAGCGGCGAATCTGGGCCTCGTCGTCACGCCAGCCGGCCTTGACCTTCACGTCCAGCTCCAAAAAGACCTGCGTGCCAAAGATGCGCTCAAGATCCCGACGGGCGTCGATACCGATATGCTTGATCATCTCGCCGCCCTTACCGATGATGATGCCCTTTTGGCCCTCGCGCTCGACGTAAATGGTGGCGTGCACGCGCAGCACCTTCTTGGTCTGCTCGAGCGCATCGCAGATCACGCCAACGGAGTGCGGAATCTCATCACGGGTGCGGCGCAAGACCTTCTCGCGCACAAACTCGGCAACAAGCGTTTCGTCGGAAGCGTCGGTACCCATATCCTCGGGGAACCAACGCGGACCCTCGGGCAAAAAGTGCGCAACGGTCTCGATGAAGGCATCGACGTTGAAGTTCTTGACCGACGACGTCACGATCTCGTCGTCATATTCCATGAGCTCGTGGGCGGCCTTAAGCTGCTCCATGACCTGTGCGGGGTCGGCCTCATCGGCCTTTGTGAGCACCAAGACCTTCTTGGAACGGGCATTCTTGACGCGCTCGGCAACCCAGGCATCTCCCCTGCCAATGGGCTTGGTGGCATCAATTAAAAACGCGACGACGTCGACATCGTTCAACTCGAACAGTGCGCTCTTGTTGAGCTCGGACCCCAGGCCGTCCTTGGGCTTATGAATACCCGGGGTATCGACAAAAACCAGCTGGTAGCCGGGACGGTTGACGACAGCGCGCATGCGGCGGCGGGTCGTCTGGGCCACCGGCGAGGTGATGGCAACCTTTTTGCCGTAGCAGGCGTTGAGCAGCGTAGACTTACCGGCGTTGGGACGACCGACCAGGGCCACAAAGCCGCTGCGGAAACCGGGCTCCACGTCGCCAAAGCCCGCGAGGTTGTCGTCCTCGTCGCACAGGGCGTCGAGCTCCTCATCGCTCATGCCCTCAAACGGGTCGAACTCCTCGGCCTCGTCATCCAAAATCTCATCGATAGGCTGCATATTGTCGGACATGGGAATCCCTTTCTAAATAAAGCCGAGCGCGTGGGCAAATACCAGCACGCCCACAATCGCGGCGGTGATGGAAAGTACGTATACAGAGGCGGCGGCGATGTCCTTCGCACGCTTGGCCAGCGGATGGAGCTCCTGGGTCGCCAGGTCGACGATGGCCTCCATAGCGGTGTTGCACAGCTCGCCGTGAATCACCAGGCCACAACAGATGATAATCGTGGCCCACTCGGCAATGTCGAGCCCCACGACGCAGCCGGCAATGACGGTGCACACGCCCGCAATGAGCATGACCTTAATGTTGCGCTCGGTCTTGACGGCGGTGACGAAGCCCTCCATGGCGTAGGAAAACGACTTTAAGAAGGACGGATGGTCCTTGTTCGATCCGGGAATCATAGACGGCTCCTAGTCGTGGGCGTGGTTGGTGATGGGGCCGACGTGGACTAGCTTAGGGTCCTCGCCGCGCTCGAGCGCCAGATCGCGCAGGATGGCGTCCTCGCGGGCCTCCATGACCTCGGCCTCGTCGTCCTCGATGTGGTCATAGCCCAGCAGGTGCAGCATGCCGTGTACGAGCATCAGACGGCACTCGTCAGCGGGGCTATTGCCAAAACCGGGGGCCTGACGGGCAATAACCTGCGGGGCCAAGATAATATCGCCGAGCTCGAGCGTCTCATCGGCGGGAATGTCATCGTCAAAGGCCGAATCGCACTCAAACGAGAGCACATCGGTGGTGCGGTCGATACCGCGCCACTCGTGGTTGAGCTCATGCATCTCGTCCTCATCGACATACGAAAGGGAAATCTCGACTTCACGTTCAACGCCCTCGGCGTCAAGCACAACCTCGCAGATGTGCTCCACCTCCTGCGCGTCGAGCAGCGTATCGAGCTCGGCATCGTTGCTGATCAATACACTCAACGGGACACCTTTCGGTCACGTACGCGTTTCTCGCGCACATCATCATAAGTATCGTATGCCTCGACGATACGACCCACCAGGGCATGGCGCACAACGTCGGCGCGCTCCAGGTGCGCAAACGCCACATCGTCGACACGGCCCAAAATCTTCTCGACATCCGCCAAGCCACCGCGACGACCCACCAGGTCTCGCTGACTCAGGTCGCCGGTAATCACGAACTTGGAGTTAAAGCCCAAGCGCGTCAGGAACATCTTCATCTGCTCGGGCGTGGTATTTTGCGCCTCGTCGAGCACCACGAAGGCATCGCTCAGCGTGCGGCCGCGCATGTAGGCAAGCGGGGCGATCTCGATCACGCCGCGCTCCATAAGCTCATCGGTGCGCTCGCGATCCATCATGTCAAAAAGGGCGTCGTAGAGCGGACGCATGTAGGGATCGATCTTTTCCTCGAGGGTGCCGGGCAAAAAGCCCAGGTTCTCCCCCGCCTCGACAACCGGACGCGTCAAGATCAGACGGCCCACCTCGTGGCGCTTGAGCGCGGCAACGGCGAGCGCCATGGCCAGATAGGTCTTACCGGTGCCGGCAGGACCCAGGCCAAACGTGATGGTATGCGAGCGAATGGCATCCACATAGCGCTTTTGGCCGAGCGTCTTGGGGCGAATGGCACGGCCGCGATACGAAAGCAGCACGTCATCGCGAAGCGACGTAGCCTCATGCTCACCGTCGCGCAAGACGGCTAGGCAGCGAGAGACATCGTCGGCAGACAGCGTGCGCCCGGCGGCCGCCTCGCGAAAAGCGTGTTCGAAAAAACGCGCCACGAGTTCGACCTCGTCCGGGTCGCCGCTCACGGCGATGCTATCGCCACGGGCGACCACATGGGCGCGAACCAAGCTCTCGAGCGCACGAAGGACGCCGTCGCCGGCGCCCAAAACGCACGAGGGATCGATTCCCTCGGGAACGGTAAGTCTAATCTTCGAGGCTTCCATGAACCTCCCTGTGTGCATGGACCAAGCCGGAATCATCGACTCCGATGATAGCAACATCGAGCAGGCACGGGGCTGTAAGTCCAAAGGTATCGTCAAGACGGGCATGATGGAACGAGCCGAGCGTCAGGTTGTCACCATACTCGAGCACGGCACGCTCGACCGTGCCCACGCGACGACGAGCGTCGGCAATAGCGAGCTCCTGTGCGGCGGCCCGCATACGGCGGCTGCGCTCGGCCATAACCTCGGGCGGTACCTGGTCGGGCATGTCGGCAGCAAGGGTACCGGGACGCTTGCTGTAGCGGAACACGTGCATACGCGAAAAGCCGACGCGACGGCACAGCGCCAGCGACTCCTCGAACTCATCGTCCGTCTCGCCGGGGAAGCCGACGATGACATCGCACGAAAGAGACACCTGGGGCAAGTTGGCGCGAATCATGCGCACCGTGTCCTCAAAGGCCTCAGCGCTATAGGGACGGCCCATGCGATGCAGGGTCGCCGTGCAGCCGGACTGCACGGGCAGGTGCAAAAACGGGGCGATACGCTGCGGATAGCGTGCCATAACCGTAAGCAGACGCTCAGAGATATCCATGGGCTCGACCGAGGAAATGCGCACATGCGGAATAGACGTGCGCTCCATGATGGCCTCGAGAAGCTCATCGATCTCAACGTGTTCGTCTGTCGCGCTCTTGCCATCGTAGGCACCCAGGTTCACACCGGTCAGCACCACCTCGGGCACGCCGGCCTCCTGGGCCTCGCGAACTTGCTCGAGCACGGACTCGACGGGCACGGAGCGCTCGGGGCCGCGTGCCTTCCACACAATGCAATAGGTGCAGCGATGGTTGCAGCCGTCCTGAATCTTCACGCCCAGGCGAGAGCGGCCGAGCGCATCGACCACCTCGCCATCGCTGCAGGCGGGAACGCTATCGGACTCAACGCCCAGCACCTCACAGACACGTTCGGCGACATCGATCTTGGACGGCTCGGCGATCACGCGATCCGAAAGTTCCAACAGCTCCTCGGGATGCAAATTGACCACGCATCCGGTCACGACCACATAGGGCTCATTTGGATGGGCCAGCGCATGACGGACGGCCTTACGGGTCTTGGCCTCGGCCTCTCCCGTCACGGCACAGGTATTGATAACGATCAGATCAGCGTCCTGTGGCTCCACCATCGCAAAGCCCAGGCGCATAAGATCGGCAGTGATACGGTCGGACTCAACCCGGTTGACACGGCAACCGAGGTTGAGGACGGAAATATGGGGTGCGAGCACGCGGGCTCCTTAATCGAGGATATCGTCGAGGGCACTCTTGATACGGTCGGTCACCGACTTCTTACCGGAAGCGACGTCATCGCCCATCTCATCGGCAAAAGCACGGAGCAGCTCGCGCTGCTTATTGGAAAGATTGGTGGGAACGACCACGCGCAGTTGCACGATCAGGCGGCCACGCGAACCGCCACCGCCAATGCACGGCATGCCGTAATTATTGACGCTCACGGTGTCACCGTACTGGGCGCCGGCGGGAACCGTCACCTTAACGACCTCGTCGGGCATAATGCCCTCGACCTCGATCTCGCAGCCGAGCGCAGCCTGCGCAATCGAGATATCGCTCACCAGGTACAGGTCGTCGCCGTTGCGCTTAAAGCGCTCGTGGTCGGCAACGCGCACGTTGACAATCAGGTCGCCCGAAGGCTCGCCGCGAAGGCCGGCCTCGCCAAAGCCGCTCACACGCAGCTGGCGACCAGTCGAAACGCCGGCGGGAATATCGATGTCGATCTTTTCGTGCGAAGGCGTGCGACCCTGACCGTCGCAGGTCTCGCAGGGATGGTCGATGACCGTGCCCTCGCCATGGCAGTCGGGGCAAGGCGAAGAGGACTGAACCTGGCCAAGGAACGAACGCTGAACCGTCGTGACGTAGCCCGTGCCGTGGCAGCGGCCGCACTGCTTTTCCTGTGCGCCCTCTGCCCTACCGGTGCCGTTGCAGTCCTCGCAAGGAGCAAGGCGGTCATAGCTGATCGTCTTTTTGCAGCCGAGCGCCGCCTCCTCGAGCGTCACCGAAAGCGAGATGGCCATATCACGTCCGCGACGACGCTCACGACGGCTGCGGGCGCCACCGCCGGCACCGCCGCCAAAGAACGACGAGAACAAGTCGTCCATGCCCATGCCACCAAACATATCGTTGATATCGACGTAGCCCGAACCACCAGGGCCTTCGGCAGTGCCGTAACGGTCGTAGTTAGCACGCTTCTGCTCATCGGAAAGAACGGAATAGGCCTCGTTGAGCTCCTTGAACTTGGCCTCGGCCTCGGGGTCGTCCGAAACGTCCGGGTGTACGGTACGGGCCTTCTTTAGAAACGCGCGCTTAATCGTCCGCGCATCGGCATCCTTGTCGACGCCAAGTACCTCGTAGTAATCCCTATTTTCCGACACGACCGAATCCTTCCGACTTTCTTTATTGTCACAGTGCGTCCTATACCCAAGCTGGGCCGGCCGCAAACTGAGGGCTAGATGTTATTGCATTGCGTAGGGCGAAAGCATGGCACGTTGCGAGCAGCTCGCAAACCAAACCCACACGAGCGCGAACATAAGCCGTTGGCAAAACCGTTGGCAAACTGCATCGCACCGCGCTTCCACCACAGCAGGCTGCGATGAAGCACACCGTCCGAAAGCACCATGAACAGGCCCATGGTAAACGGAATAAAGCACATCACGGCAAAGGCCGAGAACACGCCCGAAATGGCCGAAAGCACCAAAAACGGCGCCACGATGCCCATCAGGTAAAAACCGGTACGAGCTTTGCCTTCCAAGCGCTCGGCCTCAACATGGGCGCGGCCGACCAGGTCGCCGCCCGCGGCACCGTTGGTGCCAGCATGACCCATGCCGCTAATGCGGACCTCGTCGCCATCGTGCGTGCCGGCAGGAAACTCAATCGTCTGCTCGGAGGTTACGCGAGTACGACCGCTGCCACCGCAATCAGGACAGGGGTCGGCCACGACTTTACCGGAACCGCCGCACTCGGGGCAGACCGACTGGAACGTGCCCGCACCAAACAGAAAGGACAGGTCGACGTCGATGTGGCCGCGACCGCCGCAGCTCGGACAGGTATGTGCATGCTCGGAGGAGACAGAACCCGAACCGCCGCAATGTCCGCAAGTATCGAAACGCGTATAGCGGACGGTCTTGCGGGCACCGCCCTTGGCCTCCTTGGCGTCGAGCTTAATATCGACGACCACGTTGGCGCCGTTCTCGGGATTGTAGGCAGCCTGGCCGCGACGCTGCTGGCCCCAGGCGCCACCAAAGGGAAAGCCGCCCTCAAAGGGATTGCCATAGCCCGTGTTGCCGGCGTAGCCGCCACCATAGGGCGAAGCCGTAGGAGCACCGGCGAAGGGATTGCCAGAACGCATGGCGTCGTAGCGCGCACGTTTTTGCTCATCCGAAAGCACGGCGTAGGCCTCGGAAACCTCTTTAAACTTTTCCTCGGCATCCGGCTCTTTGTTGACGTCCGGATGGAGCTTGCGGGCCTTTTGCTGGAAGGCCTTTTGAATATCACGCGAGGTGGCGTCCTTGGAAACACCCAGAATCTCGTAGTAATCTTTTTCGTTCATCGTCGCCATGCGCGGCAACCTCCTGCTCACAGCAGCGTATATATTCCGGTAATTCTACCCGAGCGGCCTAAGCTAGATCCCAAAACAGCTCGAACAGAACATTTCCATCGAGCCAGCCCAGTTGTGTCGGTGCTAAACGAGCTCGAACATGGCCCGCGACGACATCTGCCGAAGTGAAGGGCCCCTCATGGACCCCGAGCATCTCGGGCACCCAAGTGGCAAGACCCAATTCGAGCGCGCGATCGCAGGCAGCTGCCAGCTCGCCCGTTGGGATGACGCAAGCCGCACGAACCAACAGGTCGGACGCGACACCGCGCGTCATGCGACAAGCGAGCATCAGGTCTTCGGCCGCAGCCTCGCGCTGCGAGAGATATTCGGCCTCGAACGCCGTCGCGTCATCGTCACGTTGCACCAGACGCACGCGGAACGCATCGCCTCGAGAAGACACGCCGGGGAACAAACCTGCAAGACGGTCGAAAACCTCGGCATCGAGCATGCCCGCGGCAGAACGACCCAGGCCCAGGTAGCCCCGTCCGGTCCAGTAGGCAATGTTATGGGCGCACTCATGGCCGTCGAGTGCGTAGCTCGCCACCTCATACGGGTGATAGCCAGCCGCACCCAGGCGCTCACGCGCCATGTCCATGCACGCAGCCTGAAAATCCTCGTCGGGCTCGAGCGACTCGTCGCGACACGCCATGCGATAAAGGGGCGTCCCCTCCTCGAGCGTGAGCGGGTAGACCGACACATGATGCGGCGCCGCCACCAGCACGCCATCGAGCGTGCGCTTCCAACTCGCTGCGGTCTGCCCGGGAAGTCCGCACATAAGGTCGCACGACACATCAAGCCCAGCGTTCTTGACCGTCGCGATGGCGGCGAGCGCCCGATCGGCATCGTGAATACGGCCGATGGCAGTAAGTTCGGCGTTATCGAGCGTTTGCACGCCCAGAGAGACGCGTGTGACACCAACCTTGGCAAGCGCAGTGGCAAGCTCGGCGGTCAGCGACTCGGGATTGGCCTCGCAGGTAAACTCAACGGGGGTACACCACGCACGAATACGCCGCGCCAGCTCCACCAGGCGCTCCCCCGCCAGCGACGGCGTACCGCCACCAACATAGACGGTGCGGATCTGGTCAAGGGCATCAGCCTTGCCAAAAGCATCGAGACGCGCGAACAACTGCTCAAAATAGGCATCGAGCGCAGCGCTCAGGTCGCACGGAGCAAAACTGCGCGAGTCAAAGTCGCAGTACCGGCACTTTTGGGCGCAAAACGGCACGTGCACGTACAGTGCGGTAACGGCCACCCTTAAGCCTCCAGCGGATGAGGGGGCACCGATTCGCCGGCGGCAAGGGCGGCCTCGCAGGCCACCACATCGCGCTCGATCTCATCGACCAGTGCCATAAACTCCTCGTAAGTGGAACAGCGCACCACATGGGCACGCCAAGCGGCGGCATGGGGCATGCCTTTTAAGTACCAGCTTGCATACGTGCGGGCACGCGACATGAGCGGCAGGAGCTCATGCGTCAGCGTTAGGTGCTCACGCAGGGCGTCCAGGCGCTCGACCGAGCTGCGCGGCGGCACCGGTATGCCATCGAGCGCAAGAGCGCGAGCATCACCAAAGACCCAGGGATTACCGTAGATGCCGCGCGCGATAAACACCGCGCTGGCACCCGAGCAGCTCAGATGCCCAGCAGCGTCCTCGGCGGTAAACACGTCGCCCGAACCAATCACGGGAACCTCGACAGCGTCGGCCACCTCATCGACGACCGACCAATCGGCCTGGCCCGTGTAGAGCTGCGTGGCGCAACGACCATGCACGGCGACTGCGGCGGCACCGGCGCCTTCGAGCATCTGGGCAAACGTCGCGGCATTACGGTCCTCGGCATAAAAGCCCTTGCGAATCTTGACGGTCACGGGCACATGCGCCGCGCCCACCGCCGCCTCGACGATCTTCTCGGCCAAATCGGGCGTGCGCATAAGGGCAGAGCCCTCGCCCTTGGTGACAACCTTTCGGGCAGGACAGGCCATGTTGATATCGATGAGCGACAGGCGATCGCCAACGCGCTCCTCGACGGCGACGACGGCGCTCGCAAACTGCTCGGGCTTGGAGCCAAAGAGCTGCACGCAAATCTGCTGCTCCTCGTCGGCCGGTAGCACCAGGCGCCAGGTCTTGTTGCTGGCATAGGCAAGGCCCGCCACGCTCACCATCTCGCTGTAGGCAAGGTTGGCACCGCGGCGGCGGCACATGATGCGATAGGCGGGGTCGGTCACGCCCGCCATGGGAGCCATAAGGAACGGCTGCTCGGCATAGGCACCCAGCAGCCACTTGCTGTATTCAGAAAGCGCCATGGACCTACTCGTCCACCTTGAGGATCGCCATAAAGGCCTCCTGAGGGACCTCGACCGAGCCGATGGCCTTCATGCGCTTCTTGCCCTCTTTCTGCTTCTCGAGCAGCTTGCGCTTACGCGAGATATCGCCGCCGTAGCACTTAGCAAGAACGTCCTTGCGACGCGCTTTGACGGTAGAACGGGCGATGATCTTGTTGCCGATAGCGCCCTGGATGGGCACCTCGAACAGCTGACGCGGAATAATCTCCTTGAGCTTGTCGCACAGGCCGCGGGCAAGACCGTAGGCCTTGTCCTTGTGGACGATAAACGACAGCGCGTCCACCTCGTCGCCCGAAAGCAAGATATCGAGCTTAACGAGCTCGGAGGGACGGTACTCGTTGAACTCGTAGTCCAACGAAGCGTAACCCTTGGTGCGGCTCTTGAGCTGGTCAAAGAAGTCCAAGATGAGCTCGGCGAGCGGCATGTCAAAGCGCATCTCGACCGATTTGCTCGTGAGGTGAATCATGTCGGTAGTAATGCCGCGGTGCTCGATAGCGAGCTGCATGACGGCACCCGTGTACTCGGGCGGGCAGATAATCTTGGCCTTGAGGTAGGGTTCCTCGATACGCTCGATGCGCGTAGCCTCGGGCAGATCCTGCGGGCTGCGGACATCAATCATCTCGCCGTCAGTCTTGTAGACGTGATAGTCCACCGAGGGGCTCGTGGCAATGAGGTCAAGATTGAACTCGCGCTCCAGGCGCTCCTTGACGACCTCCATATGCAGCAGGCCCAAGAAGCCCACGCGGAAGCCAAAGCCGAGCGCCACCGAGGTCTCGGGCTCCCACACCAACGACGGGTCGTTGACGTGCAGCTTATCGAGCGCGTCACGCAGGTTCTCGTAGTCCTTGTTATCGATCGGGAACAGGCCCGTATAAACCATGGGCTTGGCCTCGCGGTAGCCGGGAAGCGGCTCGGGGCAGGGGTTCGACGCCCAGGTAAGGGTGTCGCCCACGCGAACGGCCTCGGGGTCCTTCAGGCCCGTGACCACGTAGCCGACCTCGCCAACCGTCAGCGCATCAACCGGGGTCTCGGCAGGACGCTTGACACCCACGCCGTCGACCAAAAAGTCGCCCTCTGCCTGCATCATGCGCAGGGTATCGCCCTTTTTGATGGAGCCGTCAAAGACGCGCACCGTGGCGACGACGCCACGATACTCGTCGAAGTACGAATCCAGAATGAGTGCCTTGAGCGGCGCGTTCGCATCGCCCTTGGGCGGAGAGATCAAAAAGACAATGGACTCCAGCAGATCATGGATGCCCTCGCCGGTCTTGCCCGAGACACACACGGCATCATCGGCAGGAATCGCCAGGTCATCCTCGATCTCGGTCTTAACCTCATCGGGATGGGCCGAGGGCAGGTCGATCTTGTTGATGGCCGGCACAATATCCAGATCGGCGTTCATGGCGAGCGTCGCGTTGGAGACGGTCTGCGCCTCGACGCCCTGCGTGGCGTCGACAACGAGCACCGCACCCTCACAGGCTGCCAGCGAGCGCGAGACCTCATAGGTAAAGTCAACGTGGCCCGGCGTATCGATGAGGTTGAACTGATACGTCTCGCCATCGTCGGCGTCATAGGACACGCGAACGGCATTGGACTTGATCGTGATGCCGCGCTCGCGCTCGATATCCATGGTGTCGAGCAGCTGCGACTCCATGTCGCGTTCGTCGACGGTATGGGTGAGCTCGAGGATGCGATCGCTGATCGTGGACTTGCCATGGTCGATGTGCGCAACGATTGAGAAGTTGCGGATGTGGGAAATGTCAATTGAAGTATTCATGCGGACTATCTTACCCGAGCGGTACAAAAAATGGAGCCTGTTCCATAAAACAGGCTCCATTTATGCGCGTAATCTGTGTGGTGTGAAATTTACAACTTAGGCGTTGATGCTGTTCACGAGCTTGGCAAGACCGGACTTGCGGTTGGAAGCCTGGTTCTTGTGGATGACATGCTTAGCGGCAGCCATGTCGAGACGCTTGGTGACGGTCTTGAGGGCAGCCTGGGCCTTCTCGGCGTCGCCCTCGGCGACGGCGGACTGGACGTGCTTGGTCAGCGTCTTGAGCTCGGACTTGACAGCCTTGTTACGCATGCGAGCTGCCTCATTGGTGCGGATACGCTTCTTCTGAGACTTGATGTTTGCCACTTCTGGAGTTCCTTTCGAGTTCCTTGCAAAAAATGTATGACACCTCTGAGACACGGTGAGGTCATGCAAGCGCCTACTATAGCACGCTCCCCCTCAAAGGGATAGAACGAATTTGTCAAATAGGCAGGTATCATCACGATTTTCTCAAGATGTTCGTAATCCAGAGCAAAAGCGCAGTCTCCGAATCGGCCGAACCCTTGAGCGCGAGCTCCACATCGACGGCACCCTCGAGCGCGGCAACGAGCTCGATCATCGAAAAACGACGCGCCCAGGTAAGGTGATTCTTGACCTGCCAGGCCTGGAGCTTGAGCGTCGCGGCGAGCTCACGCCCCTGCCCACGCCCATCGAGCGCCTTGGCGACGATCAACTCACGGATGCGACCGCATAGCAGCGTGTAGGTCCACACGTAGCTCTTGGAGGGCAGAAGTTTAAAGAGCTCGAGCGAACGCCGCATATCGCGAGCCGAGACGGCGTTGAGGAAGTCCCAGGGCTGAACCTCGGCCGTACGCACGATCCAACGCTCCACGTCGGCAAGCTCAATCTGGGGCGCCTCGACCATCTGGGCGAGCTTTACCAGGTCGTTATCGAGCATGCGCGTGTTTTCGCCCGAACGCGAGACGAGTTCCTCGGCGGCAGCCTTCGAAATCGACTTACCGTGCTGCGTCGCCATCTGCTGCACGCGGCGCGGGAGCTCCCAGCGCTTGGTGCCCGAACAGTCGATCACGGCCTTCTTGTCAATCTTGGCGATCGCCTTATACAGGCGCGTATTCTTGGCAAGCGAGTCGGCGATGATGAGGCAGACCGTTGTGGGGCTGGGACTCGCCAGATAGTCGACAAGCGGCTCCGAGACCGCCTTGGCGAGCTTTGAGCAGCCGTCAAGGATTACCAGGCGAAACTCACTACCCATCGGAAAGGTGTTAAGCGATCCGATAATGGACTCGATATCGGGGTCCTTGGTCATGTCGCGCTCGTCGAGGTTGAACTCGACCATACCCGACTTTTCC
>UROR01000041.1 GCA_900549535.1 uncultured Collinsella sp.
GGGGGGGGGGTTATGTTGGGCGCGAGTCCCCCCCCCAACGTACACCAATTATTGTGTTTGCGTTCTTGCCCCGGCGTGTCCCCCACAAAAATAAACCGCCCCGCCCGGCAAGCGAGCGGACAGCGAACGACATCTGTCCAACAATTCGTGCGAAACACAATGAAAAACCGTTTGATGTGAGTTAATATAAACAACGTCGTGAATCTGACTCCTGCCACATGCATGACAGGGGTTAAACACAAAAAAGGAGTCAATTATGGTTTCTGAGAAGGCTACCCTCGTTAATCCTCAGGGTCTGCACATGCGTCCGGCTGGTCTGTTCGCCTCCACCATGGGCAAGTACGCCTGTGACGTGACGGTCGTCACCCCCGAGAAGGAGGTCAACGGCAAGTCCCCGATGGCACTTATGGCTGCTGGTATCCCCTGCGGCACCGAGGTCGAGGTCAAGTGCGACGGCGCTGACGAGGCCGAGGCTCTGGCTGCTGCCATCGAGCTCATCAAGAGCGGTCTTGGCGAGTAGAACTCAAACGGGTCGCATGTTGAACAACTAAGTTCATATTTGGGGGCGCAGTGACCTGTTCTAAGGTAGCTGCGCTCTTTTGTCATGGATATGGCAAAACGCTTTATCACATGACACGGAGAGAGGAATGGGAATGTATCAGGGAGTCAACGCTTCCGAGGGCATCGGTATCGGCACCGTCATGGTCGCCGTCGATCCCGACTTGACGTTTGAGCCGCACGAGGTTGCTGATTCGGCAGCAGAGAAGGAGCGCTATCAGACCGCTCTTTCGGTCTTCTGCGAGAAGACCCAGGCTCAGGCCGACCATATGAAGGAGACGGTGGGCGAGGCCGAGGCCGAGATCATGAGCGGACACATTGTCCTGGCTCAGGACCCGGGCATGACCGATGCCATCAACGCCGCCATTGACGGCGGTACCTGCGCCGAGCAGGCGCTCATGGACACCTCGACCATGTTCGAGAACATGTTCCTGTCCATGGACGACGAGATGTTCCGTCTGCGCGCGGCCGATATCGCCGACATCCGCACCGGTATTCTGGCTGAGCTGCTGGGCAAGGAGGTCGTCGACCTCTCCGTCCTGCCCGAGAACACCGTCGTTGTCGTGCATGACCTCACGCCGTCCATGACCGCCACGATCGATAAGGCCCACGTTGCCGGTATCGTCACCGAGACCGGTGGCCGCACGTCGCACTCCGCGATTATCGCGCGTGCCCTCGAGATTCCGGCTGTCCTTTCGGTTTCCAACAGCTGCACCGCGCTGCGCAACGGTATGACCGTTGTCGTCGACGGTGGCAAGGGTATCGTTGAGGCCGATCCCGACGAGGAGACGCTCGCTGCCTACACCGCCAAGGCCGAGGCCTTCGCTGCCGAGAAGGCAGCCCTCGAGGCCTTCCGCGGCAAGCCGTCCGTGACTGCCGATGGCATCAAGAAGATCATCGCCTGCAACATCGGTAACCCCGATGACGTGCCCAACGCGCTCGATCACGACGCCGAGGCCATCGGTCTGTTCCGCTCCGAGTTCCTGTTCATGGACTCTGCTGAGCTTCCTTCCGAGGAGGAGCAGTTCAACGCCTACCGTAAGGTCGCCAGCGCGCTCAAGGGCGCTCCGGTTATCATCCGCACGCTCGATGTGGGCGGCGACAAGGAGATTCCGTATCTGCACATGGTCAAGGAAGATAACCCCTTCATGGGCTTCCGCGCCGTGCGTTACTGCCTGGCCAATCCCGACCAGTACAAGGTCCAGCTCCGCGCCCTGCTGCGCGCTAGCGCCTTCGGTGACGTCAAGATCATGATCCCGCTCGTCACCTGCGTCGAGGAGGTCTTGGCTGTCAAGGAGCTCGTCGAGCAGTGCAAGGCCGAGCTGACCGAAGAGGGTCGCAAGTTCAACGAGAACATCGAGGTCGGCATCATGGTCGAGACGCCCGCCGCTTCGCTGCTCGCAGACCGTCTTGCCGAGGTCGCCGACTTCTTCTCCATCGGCACCAACGACCTGATCGGCTACACCATGTGCGCCGACCGTGGTAACGACACCATCTCCAACCTGTACCAGGTTTACTATCCCGCCGTGCTCCGCTCGCTCAAGAACATCATCGAGAGCGGCGTGAAGGCCGGCATCATGGTCGGTATGTGCGGCGAGGCCGCTGCCGATCCGCTGCTCGAGCCGCTGCTGATCAGCTGGGGCCTGGAGGAGTTCTCGATGAGCGCTCCGTCGATCCTGCGCGCCCGCAAGACCATCAGCCAGTGGACCAAGGCCGAGTGCGACGAGCTCGCCGAGAAGGCGCTCGCCTGCAACACCGCCGCCGAGGTCAAGGCACTGCTCGAGTCCGCAGCTCGCTAATTTGGTATCAGAGGTAACCGCGTGGTTGGAATGGGCCGGCCACGCGGCCCTCACATATACAGGGGGTACTGTAAATGTTCTACACGCTAACCGCTAACCCGGCTGTCGACATGACGGTTTCGAGCTCTCCGCTCGAGCCCGACGAGAACGTCCGCACCGGCTCGGCCAGCTACACGGCTAACGGCAAGGGCCTCGACGTGTCCTTCGCCTTTAAGAAGATGGGCGTCGACACCGTCGCGCTCGGCTTCTTCGCTGGCTTCACGGGCAAGTTCATCGTCGAGGAGGTCATGAACCTGGGTTGCCTCTGCCGCCCGGTCTGGACCGACGGTATCACGCGCATTAACACCTACGTCAACGATGGCCAGCACGAGTACGGCATCCTGAACCCGGGTGCTCCGATCACGCCGCAGCACCAGGAGGAGCTCTACAACATCCTGGACACCGCGGGCGATCTCGAGTGCCTGATCGTTTCCGGCTCCGTGCCTCCCAAAGCTACGCCCGACTTCCTGGCTCAGGTCATGGAGCACGCTCAGGCTCGTGGCGCCGACGTCGTCCTGGACCTATCCTCCGACAAGCTCAAGGAGCTCGCTCACAAGAAGCCGCTGCTCATCAAGCCGAACCATCACGAGATGAAGGCCATCTTCGGCGTGCCGGTCGACACCGACGACGAGGTCCGCGTTGCCATGAAGATGGCTCACGACGCTGGCGTTCAGAACGTGCTGCTCACCCGTGGTAGCCGCGGCGACGCTTACTTCTCCAACGGCGAGGATATTTGGTACGCCAAGCGTGAGTTCAACATCAAGCTGGTTTCTTCTGTCTGCGCCGGCGACTGCACCCTCGCTGCGTTCCTGCACAAGTGGTACAGGGATCGCGACAACGTCGAGGAGGCCATGAAGCTCGCTATGGCCACCGGCGCCAACGTTGCCGAGTCCGTCGGCATCGGCGACTTCGGTCACGTCGACGAGTACAGCAAGCGCGTTGCTGTCCGCAAGCTCGATCGTCAGTAATCGAAACGCGACATATTCGTGCGCATGCGGCGCCCCGGTTTCGGCTGGGGCGCCTTTTTTGTTCCGTTATTGGAGAGAGATGCTCTGCCGTACTTCATCGCTTCCACACCGTTCACCGAGTTGTCCTAGCCTTTTACCGTTGGGTGGAATATACTTTCATTAACACGTTACTTCGTGAAAGGAACATTCATGATTTACACGCTCACTGCAAATCCCGCCATTGACTACAACATCGCCTGCGACGGCCTTGCTGCCAACACCGTCACGCGTACCCGTAACGCCGTCTACACGCCCAACGGCAAGGGTCTCAACGTCTCGTTCACCCTCGATCACTACGGTGTCGACACCACGATCCTGGGCTTTTTCGCCGGCTTCTCGGGCGAGTTTATCGTTAAAGGCGCCGAGGCCCTGGGCGTGCCCGTCAAGCCCGTTTGGACCGACGGCATCACGCGCGTCAACGTGTTCCTCAATGCCGGACCCGACACCGAGTACAACATGGTCAACGCCGGTGCCGCCATCAACGAGGCCAACGAGCAGGAGATGTTTGAGCTCATCGATTCGCTCGATGACATGACCTGCCTGGTCATCAGCGGCTCGCTGCCTCCCAACACTTCCGAGGGCTTCTTGGCCGAGGTCCTGCGCCGTGTCAAGGCCAAGGGGGCCGAGTTCGTCCTCGACATCTCGAGCCATCAGCTGGCAGACCTCATTGCTCTGGAGCCACTGCTGATCAAGCCCAATGACGACGAGCTGCTTGACATCTTTGGCATCAAGGTGAGCGGTGGCGACGACGAGTCCGTCAAGGGCGCTATGGCCGAGCTGCACGCCAAGGGCGCCAAGAACGTGCTGCTGACCCTTGGTGGCGCCGGTGCGTACTTCTCCAACGGCGAGCATATCTGGTTTGCCAACCGCACCTTCGACGTCAAGCTGCTGTCGACTGTGTGCGCCGGCGATTCCTCGCTCGCTGCCTTCCTGTCCGTGTGGCACGACGCCCCCGAGCGCGTCGAGGACGCCCTGCGCCTTTCGATGGCCACTGGCGCCAACGTGGTCGAGTGCCCCGGTCTGGGTGATTTTGCCAAGGTGGACGAATATAAGAAGCACATCGAGGTTCGCCAGGTCTGCTAGTTCCGGCACCTTGTCTGAATAGTTTGATTATTTCGCATCCGTCTTAGACTAGGACGGATGCGTTTTTGTTTATCGGACTTGCGTGTGCAGTGGAGGCTGTTTCTTGCTAGACTTCTTGCAGACGCAATCGATAGCCAATTTGATAGTCGCAGGAGGCCATAGGCATGTGCAATGTTTCGCTCAACGGTACTCAACCGTCCGATGCGTCCCTGCGCGTCCTGCGCGCGCTTGAGGCGGCTGGTCTTGAGGCTTGGTACGTGGGCGGTTGGGTGCGCGACGCCCTGATGGGGTACCCCAGCCACGATGTTGATATGTGCTGTAGCGGCCTGTGGCAGGAGTCCAAAGCGGCGCTCGAGGCCGCCGGCATCGCGGTTGTGGAGTCGGGCATTAAATTTGGCGGAATCACGGCTATTTCCGATGGCGAGCGTATCGAGGTCACCACGTACCGTCTGGATGGCTTTTACACCGATGGTCGTCATCCCCAGAGTGTGGAGCGTGCCGCCTCGCTCGAGGACGATCTGGCGCGCCGCGACTTTACCGTCAATGCCATGGCCTGGCATCCCGAGCGCGGGCTTGTCGACCGCTACGACGGCCAGGGTGACTTGGAGCGCAAGCTGATTCGCGCTGTCGGCGATCCCAAGCGTCGCTTTAACGAGGACGCCCTGCGCATGCTGCGTGCGGTGCGCTTTGCCTGCCGTCTGGACTTTATGATTGAGCCCGAGACCAAGCGTGCGCTTGCCGAGTGCGCGCCGCTGCTCGATGCCGTGGCGCGTGAGCGTGTGGGTATTGAGCTCGAGGGCATTCTTTCGACCGGTCATGGGGGAGACGCGATGCTTCGCTATCCCGAGCTCATCTGTGCCGCTGTGCCCGAGTTGGCAGCGGGTCGCGGGTTTGATCAGCGCAGTGTCTATCATGCGTTTAACGTCTACGTGCATATCGCCCGTGTGCTGACGGTGGCGGGGGAGCTCGCGCTGTGTGACGGCGTCGCGCCCTCGTCGAGCCTTATGTGGGCGGCGTTTTTGCACGATGTGTCCAAGCCCGAGTGCTTCACGGTCGACCATGCCGGTAGCGGACACTTCTACGGTCATCCCGAGCTCGGCGCCAAGAAGGCGCGCGTCATTATGGATCGCCTGGCGCTCTCGCACGACTTGGTGCGCGACGTGTGCCTGCTCATCAAATACCATGACAAGCCGCTGCGCCCCGAGCGCTCCTGTCTGCTCAATATGATGCGCGCGCTTTCGGGTGAGGGCGTCGACACGGCCCGCCTGATTGACGAGCTCATGGACCTCAAGCGTGCCGACACGCTGGGCAAGGCGCCGTCGTGCTTCTATTACGTCGAGACGATCGAAGAGATGCGCTCACTCGCCCATGATTTGTTGGAGGCGGGGGAGCCCTATACGCTCAAGATGCTCGCCATCAACGGCGGCGACCTGATCCGTGCCGGAGTCAAGCCCGGGCCGGAACTGGGGCAGCTACTCAACTCCGCCCTCGACGCCGTGACCGAAGACAACATCCCCAACGAGCGCGAAGCTCTTTTGGTCTATCTCAACCTGGGGTAGCTAATTTACCTGTGCGTTCCATAACCTGCCGACAATTTTTCGGCAATTTGGAATTTCTTCTTGCGCTGACGTTTTTTGTCCCGTAATATATTTCCTCGCAGCACGGCAGTGCAGATGTCATGTGGCCCGTTCGTCTAGCGGTTTAGGACGCCGCCCTCTCAAGGCGGAGATCACCAGTTCGAATCTGGTACGGGCTACCACGCATCTGATACCCGGACTTCCTATGGAAGGCCGGGTTTTTTATTTTCAAACAACCGTCTGCAATTCCCGTTTGAACCAGAGCTTTGCGTTCTGCCTATGGCCCTTACGGGTACAATATCCAAGATATTTTGACTGTTAGAAGGAGTCTCATGACGGAGTCCTCTCAGCATACGTCTAAGCCCCAGGTCGAGGTTGAGGCCTCGGGCGGAGATGACAATAAGAGCGCACGCCGCGGCGCCATCTTTATCGGCGTCGTGCTGGTAGGTTATATCGTCTATCTGGTGGTAACCGGGCAGATGGGGCAGTTCTGGGCCGCTATGTCGAGCGTCCAGGCGTCATGGCTCGTTGTCGCGTGTCTTTGCATGTTCATGTACCTGTTCTTTGGCATTGTGGCCTATGCGATCGCCGTCTGGCTCGATCCCAATTCGCCCGTCGGCATCCGCGACCTGATCTCGGTCGAGGCGAGTGGCATCTTCTTTGGTAACCTGACGCCCATGATGATGGGCTCCACCCCGGCTCAGATCTATCGCCTGACCAAGGCCGGCCAAAACGTGGGCGAGGCCGGAGCCACGCAATTCACGCGTTTTATCGTGTACCAGTTTGGCCTCGTTGCCTGGGGCGCTATCCTACTGCTTGCTCGCATGCCGTTTTTTGCCGAGCGCTATGGCGACATGACGTTGCTGTGCGTCTTTAGCTTTGGTGGGCACTGCTGCATCTTGCTGGGCATCTTCGCCGTCGCGCTCATGCCTAAGACCGTCACGCGCGTCGCCCATTGCATCATCAATTGGCTTGAGCGCATTGGTGTCTCGGCCACTAAGATCGAGGGATGGCGCACGTTTGTCGATGGCGAGATCTACTCCTTCTCCGAGAAGTTCAAGCTTTCAGCCGGACATTTTTCTTCCATGCTGCTCACGGTGGTCATCACCATGCTGCAACTCGCGTTTTTCTATCTGGTGCCGTATTTCCTGATGCTTGCCTTTGGCCACCACGAGGTCGACTTTTTCTCGGTCATGGCCGCGAGCGCCTTTGTCCAGCTGCTGAGCTCTGCGGTCCCCCTGCCCGGTGGAACTGGTGGCGCTGAGGGCGGCTTTGCATTGTTCTTGGGTCATTTCTTTGGGTCGGCTTCGACCGCTGGCTATCTGCTGTGGCGCCTCATTACGTTTATTGCGCCGACCATTTTGGCTGCGCCCCTGCTGGGCCTTAAGAGTGCCCACAACGAGAGCATCCATGCGCGCTGGGATCGCGTGATGCGCAAGCTCGGGCGCACGCCTCAAACGCCCTCTGCGCCCACAAAGCCCCACCCCACGAATGCTGTTACCGTTGATCCCAAGAAGCAGGCTCAGAAGGCTTCTGGGGCCGCTAAGCCGGCTCATAAAGCCTATGTGCGCCAGACAGGCGACGGTATTCGCGTATCTCCGTCGGCACTCAATAAGAAGAAGCACCCTAAGTCGCAGTAGGGCAGTCGTGCGTTCTTCATGATGCGGGGCATATTTGTGCTGTATGGGGGATAATCCTCTTACGTAGATTATCTCTCATCTGTTGATGAATGCTCGCATATCGAAGGGACACGCCCATGGCAACCAGCAAACCGCGTCTTGACCGCCGCATTGTTCGCAGCCGTAATGCCATCCTTTCCGCTTTCGAGCGCCTGCTCATGGAAAAGCCGCTGGCAGACATTACGGTGAGTGCCATAGCGCGCGAGGCCAATGTCGACCGCAAGACCTTTTACGTTCACTTTGGCACGGTTGACGGCCTGCTCGATGCCATTGCCGACGATGTGGTGGAGATGATTGTCGACTCGGTCGAGAAAACGCTTGCTTCCATGGACGGTGACACCAGCGAGCGCGCTCTTGGCGCGGCGGCGACCTTCTTTAAAACCGTTAATGAGGCACTGTGCAACAACTTAGTGCTCAATCGTCAGCTGATCGAGAATATTCCGCTCGATGATTTTATGGCTCGTCTTCGTGCGCCGCTCGAACACGAGATTGCCGAGCGCGATCTGCTGCCCCAAGGTCTCAAGGACGAGATGTTCGACTACTATCTGGCGTTTTTGCTGTCGGGTATTATCGGTATCTATCGCACGTGGGCGCTGTCTGACGGCTCGGTTCCTATCGAGCGCGTCTCTGAGGTCGCCAACGATCTGACTCTCAATGGTCTGTCGAGTCTGGAATCTCGCTTGGATTAGGCCTAGTTGGGCTCGTCGGCGTGGAAATTCCTGTTCCTGAGGTTCTCCGGCGCCTTGGAGACCTCGCCGGCGTAGGAGCTGTAGCCTGAGGATCCTTAAAAGAAAGTCCAGTTTATCCTTCCCACTCCAATTGGGAATCCTCCGATGCGCCTTCGCACGCTCGCATGACCTCGATACCATGCGAGCGTGCGAACTCGACGAGCTCTGCGTTGCGGGCGTTTATGGTGCCGAAGGCGGCGGGGCACACGATAAGGCGCGTGCAGTGGACGAGGAGCTCTTTGGCGCGGGCTATAGTTTTATCCCCGATCGGCTCGAAGGCGCGCTCGGCCACGCATTCCGCCGCCAGGTCGCGCGCGAGCTCGCAGTCGATGTCCCCTTCGTGCAGAACTCCCGCGTAGAACGCCTTGCCCTGCCGGATGAGCTGGCGAAACATAGCCGACCCCGTACCTGCGCCGGCGATGACGAACGTGTGCGCATCGCCGTGCGGGCGCCCAATTTCCACGCTGCCGAAGCGCTCGTTGAAGGTGCCATGTTGAAGGCCGTAGAGCTCGCCAATCGTCTTGCGCGTGAATATGTCCTCGGGTGCGCCGGCGCGGAAGACCCGGCCGTCCTTCATGCAAATCACCTTGTCGGCGCTTTTCTGCGCGAGCTCGAGTTCGTGGATGGACATGATGACAGCAACATTCCGCGATTTCGCAAGGTGGCGAAGTATTCGCAGCAGGTCGATCTGGTAGCGGATATCGAGATACGACGTGGGCTCGTCGAGCACGAGCACACGCGGATCCTGCGCGATGGCGCGTGCGAGCATGACGCGCTGGCGTTGCCCGTCGCTTATCTGCATGAAGTCGCGCTCGGCGAGCTCTTCCACATGTGCGGTTTTCATGGCCTCGTCGACTCGACTATGGTCGTCGGGCGAGAGTGTACCCATTCGCCCGGTGTAGGGATGCCTTCCCGCCTCTACGATATCGCGGCAGGTGAGGAGCTCGGTCCGGGGGCGATCTGTCAGCATAACGGCAAGGTTCCTTGCGAACTCCGCCGTCTTCCATCTGGAAATCTCCCGCCCGTCGAGCTCGACCGCGCCGGCAAGCGGTGCCAGATGGCGTGTGATGGTTTTCAAGATGGTCGACTTGCCCGAGCCGTTCGGCCCGATGAGCGCCACGACGTCGCCCGCGCGAACCTCCAGATCGACGCCTTCGACTACGACCTTCTTGTCGTAGCCCGCCGACAGGTCACTTATGCGGAAAAGCGGCGCTCCGTCAGCCTGCGTTTCGACCGGGGTTTCGAGGTTCGACTCCGCTCGGAGCGTTTTGGGCCGCGGCACGAATTCCTCCATCTACCTCACCCGCTTCTTCAACATGAGTGCGATAACCACCGGCGCGCCGAAGATAGCGGTTACGGCGCTGATGGAAAGCTCGACGGGGGAGAACAGCGTGCGCGCGATCAAATCGCAGCCCGCGCAGAAGATGGCGCCTCCCAAGAAGCACGCAGGAATCACGCGGATGGGCTTCGACGACTTCAGCGCCGACTTAACGAGATGCGGAACCGCGATGCCTACGAACGACACCGGACCAGCGAACGCGGTCACGCAGGCGGAGAGCATGCTCGCTAGAAGGACGAGCACCACGTGGAAGCGTGCGACGTTCACGCCGACGCTTTTCGCGTAGGCTTCTCCCAGCTGGAAGGCGGAAAGGGGCTTCGATATCGCGAATACGCATGCGCTCACGGTGATCACCACGACCGCGATGACCGCGATGTCGTCCCAGCTCGAACCCGAGAAGCTACCCAAAGACCAGTTGTGCAGGTTCACGATGGACTGGTCGTCGGCGAAGGCGATGAGGAAGTTCGTCGCCGCCGAGCAGATGTATCCCACCATGACGCCCGCCACGATGAGCATGGCCATGGAACTTATGCGGCGTGCGATGAGGAGCACGAAGCCGATGGTGATAAGCGAGCCCAGAAACGCTGCGGCCACCATGGCCGGTGAGGACATGGCCTGGTTCGCGCCCAGAAGTACGATCATCGTAAGCGCGACGACGAACTTTGCGCCCGAGGAGACGCCCAAGATGAACGGGTCGGCGATGGGGTTGTTGAAAAACGTCTGCAGTAGGAACCCGGAGAGCGAAAGTGCCCCGCCGAGAAGCACGGCTGAAAGCACGCGCGGCAGGCGAATCTCCCAGATGACCTGGCTTTCCATGGAATTGGCCGCGCCGCCCGAAAGGATGCCGGGGATGTGGTCTGCTGGCACGAGCACGCTCCCGATACACAGGTTGGCCCCGACGAGCACGATGAGGGCAACAGCGAGCAGCGCCGTCACGACGCGACACCGCGCGGCGCGCCCCGATTCGTCGTATGCCATGGAAAGCCGGCTTCTCATGGCGCTAGCCGAGCTTCCTCAGATAATGGAAGTCGCTCGAGTCATCGCCGGTGAACGCCCCGTGCAGCTCGTCGATAATGTCGGCGGTAGAAGTCATCTGCTGGTACATGTCGGCGCTTGTGACCCAGACGTTGCCGTTCTTCACGGCTTTGAACTGCGACAATAGCGCGTTTTTGCCTACGAAGTCGTTTAAGGTGGCAACCGATTCGTCGATAGTGCCGTTATAGACGATGATGTCGGCATCCTTCGCCGTCGCGTAGAAGCGCTCCATTTCGAGCGTTACTGACGAACCTGACGTCGACGCCGTCTGCGCGTCATCGAGCGCGTAGTTGCCGCCTGCAAGCTCGATCATCTGCGCCACGTAGTCGCCCGCCCGCCGCGTGACGGCGGCCCCGTTCGAGTTAATGTAGAAATACGCCACGGTTTTACCTGACGACGCGAGCCCCGACGTTTGCTCGACGCGGGTCTTCTGCTCGTTGAACAGGTGCGCGGCCTCGTCTTCCTTGTCGAACAGGACGCCGAAAAGCTTAATCCACTCGACGCGCCCGAGTGCTTCGGGCTCGCTCGACGACTGTTCGGTGAGCACGACGAGCCCGAGCTTCTGCAGCTTTTCCTTCACATCGGGCGTGTGGTTGATCATGGTGTTCTCGATGGCGAGCGTGCAGCCCGAGGCCGATATTCGCTCGTAGTCGGGCGCGCTGTACTTGCCGCCGTAGGCGATCGCCCCACTTTCGAGTGCGCTTTTGAAGCCCGCGACCGAGCAATCGTCGGCCTTCGTGCCCGACATGATGATATTGTCGTTCGCATCGAGCGCGTCGACCAGGCACATCGTCGCCGACGACACGAGGTACACCTTGTTGGCGGGACGCCTTATGACCGCGATGTCGGAGCTCAACCCATCAGGTACCTTCGCATCTTGCGGTACCACGAGGAAGCGCTCCCCGTTCGAAATGCAGATAAGCCGCAGGCCGCCTTCGTACTCGTCGACAGTGAAGTGCTCGGCGTATTCAAGCTGAAGCGCCCCCGTCGGCTCCCAGCCGCAGCCCAAATCGGCGTTGTGGAAGTCGGCCGCGGCGCTTGAAGCCGTTCCCGCAGGGGAGCCGCCGCTTGCATCGTCGCCCGATTTCTCTTTCATGGTGGATGAGTCGAAGTGGAGCGTGTAGTCGATGGTGTGCGGCGTCGACATGGCGACGGTCTCGGCCGACACGGCGATGTCCTCGTCGAGCGTGACGGGTATCTCGAACGTGGAGTTGCCGCCGTCGTTTACGGGCGCGTAGTCCACGCCGTCGGCGGTCATCTTGTCGTAGTTCGAACTCGACCAGGTGATGGTCGCGGTGTAGGTGTCGCCATCCTTCACAATTGTGGTGGGCGAGGCGATGCTTGCACGCCCTGACCCACCGGAAAGCGAGACGCTCACAGTGTATTCCTGAGAGCCCGCCGTGCCACCGGTCGCGTTCGGGCTCGCACTGCACCCCGCGAAAGGAAGCGCGAGCAGGGCGACGAGAACGCAGACAATCGCGCGCGCCGCGATGCTGTGGCGCTTCCTGTTTTCCCCCTTGGGAAGAATCGACCGCATGGCGTTACTTCAGTGCGTCGGCGCGCAGATCGACGCCGGCGGATTCGAACACGAGCGTGCGGTCGTACCACTGCTCTTTTCTAATACTCCACGCGGCGCAGGCGGTGTCCTCGTCGAGCGCTTCAACGGGCACGTCGTAGGTGTACTTGCCTTCCGCGTTTTCCACATAGGGGATGAAGTCGGCCTCGCTCGCGGTGGCAGCCTCGTCACCCGTGCCCATGAAGAGCTTGCCGTAGCCCGTGCCGGAAAGTGTCATCACGCAGTGCATGGAGCCGTTTTCCACGATGAGCTGGGCGTCCACAATCCTGAACATGTTCGAGCTGGAATCTACGGTGATCGGATAGGTGCCGTCGGCCACCTTGTCGGCGGTGATGGGGGCAGCGCTTGCGCCCTCGGGCGCATCGGCCGCCTGTTCGGTCTTTTCCTGGGAATCGGCATCGCTTGCCTTTGCGCTGTCGATTGAATTTCCGCCGCAGCCGGCGAGCGAGAACGCGAAAAGCGCCGCCGACAGGGCGAAGGCGAGGGTTTTCTTCAACATGGAGGGGTTCCTTTCAATCGCTTCGACCGCCCGCGCCGTGCGGTGGGCGGGCGGGATGCGAATGCAACGGGCATGCACCGTCAGTTGGGGAAGGCGCATGCCCGTTGCACGGGGACGCGACCGGCGCCCCCGTGCGCGGCGAGTTTACAGCTTGGCGATGGCGTCGTCCACGTGCGAGACGTAGATGTCGTCGACCGCGACGTTCTGTCCCAGACCCTGGAGCAGGCACGTCACTTCGAAGCCGGCGGCCACGAACTTCGCAGCCCAGCTGTCGGGGTCGGTCTCGTCTGCCATGTCGTTGTTCGCGTGGTCGCCCGCGACCACCATGAACGGCGCGAGCACGGCCTTCTTGTAGCCTGCGGCGCTCGCGGCTGCGATAACATCCTCGCAGGTCGGTTCAGCCTCGACGGTGCCGACGAAGAACTGCGTCAAGCCCTCGTTCTTAAACACTTCCTGCATCTTGGCATAGTCGGCGTTGGAATCGGCTTCGGTGCCGTGGCCCATGAGGCACAGCGCCGTCTTGCCGTCGTCGAAGGACGCCATGTTCTCCTTAATGGCTGCGGCCACCTTCTTGTAGTCGTCGTCGGAGGTGAGCAGCGGGTCGCCGAGCGAGATCTTGTCGAACTTGTCGGCGTACTTGTCGAGCTCGTCTTTCACGTCGGTGTATTCCAGGCCACCCATGAGATGCGTCGGCTGCACGACGATTTCCTTCACGCCGTCTTCCACGCAGCGGTCGAGCGCCTCGGTCATGTTGTCGATCGTGATGCCGTCGCGCTTCTTCAGCTTGTCGATGATGATCTGCGCGGTGAAGGCGCGGCGGATGTCGTAGTCCTGCCAGTACTTCTCGCGGATAGCGTCTTCGATGGCGCCGATGGTGATGTGGCGCGAGTCGTTGTAGCTCGTGCCGAAGCTCGTGACGAGGATGACCGGCTTCACGGCCTTCTCCTTTTCGCTCGATTTCTCGGAACTCGCGGAGGTGCTGGAGCAGCCCGCGAGCGCGAATCCGGCGAGCGCGACGGCTCCGGTTGCTGCGGCGCCCATGAAGCCGCGGCGTGACATCTGGTCGGACATGGTTTTTCCTTTCCTCGGTTTGCCGGTCCCCCGGCGACAGTTGCTTGTCGGCACAAGCGAAAGAAAAGCGCGCCCCTCGGGGTTCACAAGGAGCTAACGCCACGGCGATGCCGTGAGGAAAAGGCGAAGCAGTCTGGCTTGGGGCGCGAGGCAGTTCGCCCGCGCGTCCTATACAGTAATGTCCCTTGCCCAGGATTCCCACCTGGTTCCCTCCGCAAGCCAGCGCGGGCTGTGCGGGCGCCGCGCCGGTCATTTCCTTTTATCCGATTGTCATATGCTCGTTGCCGAAACTTTTACTATGATAGTGGGCACTTGTGAACGTGTCAAAGCCAGGGCGGGCGGCATTGCGCCTCCTGCCTGCGTATTTGCGCCGATTGCCGCTGCGGGCGCCGTGTTTTGCCCGCTGTGCGAAGGGCGGCGTAAACGGTTGCGATGAGAAACGGGAAGGGAAGGCTCGGATGATTCATATCGTTGGCGCAGGCTCGGGCGCCGCCGACCTTATCACGCTGCGCGGGGCGCGCCTTCTGCGCGCGGCCGACGCGGTCGTTTGGGCGGGGAGCCTTGTGAACCCCGAGCTGCTCGCCGATTGCAAGGAATCCTGCGTCGTCTACGACAGCGCGCACATGACCTTGGAGGAAGTGCTCGACGTGATGTGTGCGGCGGATGCGCGGGGCGAGGAAGTGGTGCGCCTGCACACGGGTGACCCGTGCCTATACGGCGCCATCCAGGAGCAGATGGACGCACTCGACGCGCGCGGCGTGTACTACGAGGTGGTGCCCGGCGTGTCGAGCTTTTGCGGTGCCGCGGCGGCGCTTCGCCAGGAATACACGCTGCCGGGAATCAGCCAGTCGGTCGTGATCACGCGGCTTTCCGGGCGCACCCCCATGCCCGCGTGCGAGGGCATGCGCACCATGGCGGAAAGCGGCTCGACTATGGTCATCTTCCTGAGCTCGGGTATGCTCGCCGAGCTTTCCGCCGAGCTTTTGGCCGCGGGCCGCAGCTCCGACGAGCCGGCGGCGCTCGTGTACAAGGCGACCTGGCCTGAGGAGCGCGTGGTGCGATGCACAGTGGGCACGCTCGCCGATGCGGGCGCGCGAGAGGGCATCGACCGCACGGCGCTCGTGGTGGTGGGCCGCGTGCTCGGAGCTCGCGGCGGGCTTGCGCACGACGGTGCGCAAGCGGAGTCGTACGAGCGCAGCAAGCTTTACGACCCTTCGTTTGCCACGGGGTATCGGAAGGCGAGCAGCTAGCGTGGCCTTCGAGCACTACATATATACCGGGACGACCCGCCTGCGCTGCGGCTATACCACGGGGAGCTGCGCCACGCTCGCGGCGAAGGCGGCCTGCGAGATGC
>UROR01000042.1 GCA_900549535.1 uncultured Collinsella sp.
TCACGCCGCCGAACTTCACAATTTCTTCTTTTTATCCCGGTCTGTATGTGCTATATTTGCACGTTAGAAGTCGAAAACCGCCGCAGCGCGCACCGCGCGGCGCAGAAAGGGTTTTTACCATGGGACTGTTTACAAAACTATTCGGCACCCGCTCGGAGCGCGAGGTCAAAAAGCTCCTGCCGCAGGTGGAGCGCATCGAGGCGCTGGACCTGGACGTGGCGAGCGACTTTCTGCTGGTCGCGGCAACCCTTCTGGACATCAAGGCCGCCTCTCTGGTGCCGCAGGAGGCCCCGCGCAAAGTCGATGACGACGATGACGAGTTCGACGAAGACCTCGAGGAACTCAGCGCGCTCGACGGCGACGCCTTGCGCGAGGTCCTGATCCAGCGCCTGATTGCCTACAAGCAGTTTAAAGGCGCGGCTGCGGCCCTCGGTGCCCGCATGCAGGCCGAAAGCCGTATGCATCCGCGTGTGGCCGGCCCCGACCCTGAGTTCCTAGGGCTCATGCCCGACTATCTGGCTGGCATCACCCTGCGCGGCCTGGCCGTTATCTGTGCCGACCTGGACGGCAAGCGCCAGACCTTCCTGCTGGAGGCCGAGCATGTGGCGCCGCATCGCGTACCGCTCGACCTGACCGTGGCCTCAGTCGACCGCTTTACCATGGCGCACCAAACCTGCACCTTCCGCGAGCTGTTGGACGGCGACGCCACCACCGAGCAGCTCGTCGTCACCTTCCTGGCCATGCTCGAACTCGCCAAGCGCGGCTCGCTCATGCTGAGCCAGGACGAGATCTTCGGAACCATCTGCATCAACCGAGTCGAGGGCGCCGAGGCATACGTGCCCGGCGAGGGCCCCGAGCTCACCGAATAGGAGCAGCAACCATGTCAACCCTTTCAACGCTGGAGGCAAACAGCCTCAAAGGCGCCCTCGAGGCGCTGCTGCTGGTGTCGAGCGACCCGGTGAGTGCGCCCGCGCTCGCCGGCGCACTGGATATCGCCCCCGGCGAGTGCGCATCGCTGCTCGCCGAGCTCAAGGTTGAGTACGAGGAGGCCAACCGTGGCTTTCAGCTGCGTGAGGTCGCCGGCGGCTGGCGCCTGTTTACGCACCCCGCCTACCACGACGTGGTCGAGGCCTATGTGTTGAGCTGGGACACGCAAAAGCTGTCGCAGGCCGCGCTCGAAACACTGGCCGTCATCGCATACCACCAGCCCGTGACGCGCGAGGTGGTCAAGGGCATCCGCGGCGTCAATTCCGACGGCGTCATCGCGTCGCTCGTGGACAAAGGTCTGGTGCGCGAGCTCGGACGCGCCCCCCAGCGCGGTCAAGCCATCATCTACGGCACGACCAACGCCTTCTTGGAAAAGTTCGGTCTGCGCTCCACCCGCGATCTGCCCGATCTGGAGCAGTTTGCCCCCGACGAGCAGTCGCGTCAGTTTATCCGCGAGCGCCTGAGCGGCCGCAGCATTCAGTCCACGCTCGAGGAGCAGGCCGAGGACCTGGACGAAGAGCGCGAACTGCTCGATACCGATGTTGAAGATGTTGAGGCAGTCGAGAACTTGGAAACCCTAGTCGTCGACGAGATCTCGGAGGATTTGCATGACGAGGACTAACGAAGTAGGGGAGACGCGCGCCGGCGCTGCGGTACCCAACGCGGATACGCACGAGTCCGACGCCCAGCCCGTCTATCCGCACACCATGCGCCTGCAGCGCTTTTTGGCGCGCGCGGGCGTGGCGAGCCGCCGCGGGTCGGAAGACCTGATGACTGCCGGCCGCGTGACCGTCAACGGCCAGGTCGCGACCGAACTGGGCACCAAGGTCGACGTCGACCGCGACCATATCGAGGTCGACGGCATGCCCGTCAAGCTCAACCAGGGCGCCGTGTACTTGATGCTCTACAAGCCGACCGGCTACCTCACCACCATGAGCGACCCGCAGGAGCGACCTTGCGTGGCAGACCTAGTCCCGCGCGACCGCTATCCGGGGCTCTTCCCGGTGGGTCGCCTGGACCGCGACACCACAGGCCTTTTGCTCTTTACCACCGACGGCGACCTGTCGCAGGACCTGCTGCACCCCAGCAAGCATGTCTATAAGACCTACCAAGCACTCGTGGACGGCCACCTGACCGATCGCGACTTGGGACCGCTCCGCCGTGGCATCGAGCTCGACGACGGCCTGTGCCAGCCGGCGATCTGCCGCGTCATCAACGCGCGCGAGGCAGAGGCTGTGGCACCGCAAGGCGTCAAGCCCGGTACCACCGCCGTGGAGGTCATCATCCGCGAGGGTCGCAAGAACCAGGTCAAGCGCATGCTGAGCAAGATCCACCATCCGGTAATCCGCCTGCATCGCTGCAACTTTGCCGGCCTTGAGCTCGAGGGCGTGGCCAAGGGCTCGTGGCGCGAGCTCACCGACCGCGAGGTGCAGATCCTCAAGGCCGGCGGCATCCCGCCCAAGCAGGCCGTCGGCAAGCGCGCCGGCGCGGCGGCGACCAACGCCGCGACCCGCACGCGTCACCACGGCAGCCACGGCTCCGCACCCAAGCGCAACACCTATCGCGAGCGCTACACGGGCTAGGCAACCCGCCGCGCCCCAAAGCCCGCGAACCATACCAGCACGTCAAACATTGAAAGGAAGCATTGCATGATCGTCGCCATCGACGGCCCCGCCGGTTCCGGCAAGTCCACCATCGCCAAGGAGATCGCCCGCCAGCTGGGCTTTAACAAGCTCGATACGGGCGCCATGTATCGCGCCGTCACCTTCGCCGCGCTCGACCGCGGCATCGATCTGGATAACGAGGCGGCCATCGACGCCCTCGCCGAGCAGATCGAGATTCGCTTTACCAACGGCACAGGCGAGGACACGCGCCTGACCATTGACGGCCAGGACGCTTCGGCCGCCATCCGTACCCCGCAGGTCGACGCCAACGTATCCAAGGTCTCGGCCTACCCGGGCGTGCGCGCCGCCATGCTCATTCACCAGCGCCGCGCCGCCGAGGACCGCGATATCGTGGCCGAGGGTCGCGACATCGGTACCGTCGTATTCCCCAACGCGCAAGTAAAGGTCTTCCTGACCGCTGACCCGCGCGAGCGCGCCCGTCGCCGCGTGCTGCAGCGCCACCAGAACGACGCCCAGACGCTCACCACCGAGCAGCTCGAGGCCGAGGTCGACGAGACCCTCGACGCCCTCAAGCAACGCGATAAACTCGACAGCAGCCGCGAGGTGGCGCCGCTCGTGCCCGCCGAGGACGCCGTGCACGTCGACTCCACCGCCCACACCATCGACGAGGTCGTCTCGATAATCGAGGACCTCATCAACCAAAGGAGGTAGGCCATGCGCCTGTTTAAGCAGACGCCCGAGGATTATTACAACGCTTCCTACGCAGAGTTCCCAGCGCTCATCCGCGGCACCGTCGTCGTAGTCATGGCCATCCTTTGGGCCTTCTCCAAGCTCATGTGGCGTTGGAAGGTCGAGGACGCTGACCTGCTGTTTGAGCGTCAGGAAGGCCGCGGCAGCGTGGTCATCTGCAACCACACCTCGATGGCCGAGCTCTTGGCCGTGGAGACGGCGCTGTTCTTTGGCGGGCGCCGCATCCGCCCCATCTTTAAGTCCGAGTTCGCCAAGAGCAAGATCGTACGCTGGGCCTTTAGCCGCGTGGGCGGCATTCCCGTGGAGCGCGGCACCGCCGACATGAAGTGCCTGCGCGCCGCCCAGCATGCGCTGCAGCGCGGCGAGGACGTCCTGATCTTCCCCGAGGGCACGCGCATCCGCTCGCGCGAGATCAAGCCCGAGGTCCATGGCGGTTTTGCGCTCATCGCTCAGATGGGCAAGGCGCCCGTCAACCCACTTGCCATCTGTGGCTGGTCCGACATCACGCCCGCGGGCAAAAAGCTCATGCGTCCCAAGAAGTGCTGGATTCGTGCCGGCAAGGCCGTCTCGCTTTCGGACGCGCCGGCCGGGCTTAAGCGTACGGAGCGCCTGGCCTGGTTTGAGTCCGAGGCCATGAACCGCGTCTACGCCATGCGAGACGAGCTGTGCGCCGAGCATCCGGGCAGGTTCTAGCCATGAGCGAGAACGTGACGAACACTGCCGTGACCGCGTCCGACCAAGCCACCGCGCCTACCATCGAGATCGCCGCCCACGCCGGCACTTGCTACGGCGTACAGCGTGCGCTCGATATGGCGCTGGCCGCTGCGCCGCAGGCAGGGGAGTGCACTCAGGTCCATACCTTGGGTCCGCTCATCCATAACCCTATCGTGGTGCGCGAGCTCGCTGAGGCAGGCGTTAGCCTGGCTGAGAACCTGGATAGCGCCGCAACCGGTACCGTGATCATCCGCGCCCACGGCGTGGTGCCGCAAGTGATCGATGCTGCCCGCGAGCGCGGCCTTACCGTGGTCGACGCCACCTGTCCCTACGTGAAGAAGGTCCATGTGGCCGCCGAGCGCCTGGTACGCGAGGGCTACCGCGTGGTAGTCGTAGGCGAGCCGGGCCATCCCGAGGTTGAGGGCATCTTGGGCCACGCCGGCAATGATGCACAGGTCGTGAGCTGTGCCGCCGACGCCACCGCCTTGTCGCTCAAGGGCAAGGTAGGCCTCGTCGTGCAAACCACCCAGACTGCGCAGAACCTCGCCGAGGTCGTGGCCGCTATCACCCCGCGCGTGCAGGAGCTGCGCGTGATCAACACCATCTGCGCCGCCACGAGTGAGCGTCAACAGGCAGCAGCCACACTTGCCAACCGCTGCGACTGCATGGTCATCGTGGGCGGCAAGAACTCGGGCAACACCCGCCGCCTGGCTCAGATTTGCGCAGACGCCTGCGAGCACACGCATCACATCGAGGAAGCTTCCGAGCTTCTGGCCGCGTGGTTTACCGACGCTCACCACATCGGCATCACCGCCGGAGCCTCAACCCCGCAAGAACACATCGAGCGCGCCGTAACGCGCATCAAGGAGCTTTGCCGCTAATCATGGACCAGACCGTACCCGCATACGCCGCCGAGGTGGCCGATTACGGGCGCAGCCGCGACCCAGAGCCGGGTGAGGGCGCGCTCGTAAAGAACGTGCGTCCCGAATCGCCCGCGTGGGATGTGGGTATCGAGCCGGGCATGCGCGTACTTACGGTCAACGGCGAGCAGCTTACCGATATGATCGTGTGGCTCTGGGAGGCCGACGATGATACCGTCGACCTCGAGGTTTTCGACCCGCGCGACGGCACCGTCACCCCCGTCGAGCTCGACCGCTTTCCCGGCGAGGATTGGGGTTTGGAGTTCGATGGCCCCATCTTCGACGGCATGCGTACCTGCGTCAACGCCTGCGTGTTCTGCTTTATGACCATGCTCCCCAAGGGCGGCCGCTCCACGCTCTATATTCGCGACGACGACTATCGCCTAAGCTTTTTGCAAGGCAACTTTGTCACGCTTACGAACCTCACCGACGAGGACGTGCAAAACGTCATCCAGCGCAACATGAGTCCCATGAACGTGTCGGTCCACGCTGTGAGCCCCGACGTCCGCCGTCGTATGATGGGCCGTAACGCCCAGCGAGGCATGGACGTACTCGAGACCATCATGGCCGCCGGCATCGAGATTCACGCGCAGATCGTGTTGTGCCCCGGCATGAACGACGGCGAGGAGCTGGAAAAGACCCTGCGCTTTTGCGAGGAGCACGAGCAAATTACAAGCCTGGGCATTGTGCCGCTCGGTTTTACCAAGCACCAAAACCGCTTTAGCTGGTCCTACAGCGACAAGCCCGAGCTAGCGCGCGAGACCATTGCCATGATCCGTCCCTACCAGGACCGTGCCTTCGAGCGCTTTGGCCGCCACACCTTCCAGATGAGCGACGAGTTCTATCTGGACGCCGGCATCGATCCTCCCGAGGCGGACTTTTACGACGGTTACCCGCAGTACTACGACGGCATCGGCATGATCCGCTCGTATCTAGACGAGACCGACGACGTGCTTGCCGCCGATACCGAGCGACTGGCCCGCGTCCGCGAGGCCATCGCCGCACGCAGCCAGCACCTGCTGTGCCTTTCGGGCGCCAGCGCGCGCGACACCGTGGCACGCTTTGTGGAGTCGCCGCATGGTCTCGACGGCACCGTCACGGCCATCAAGAACCGCTACTTTGGCGGCAACGTGGACGTGACCGGCCTCATCGTCGCGTGCGACATTCTGGAGCAGCTGCCCCAAGACCTGTCGGGGGTTATGCTCTTTGTGCCTAAGCTCATGTTCAACGCTGACGGCATGACGCTTGACGAGTATCATCGTGACGATTTACTCGCAAGCCTTACCAGTCGCGGCGCCGAGGTTCATGTGGTATCGACCATGCCGCATGAGCTGCTCGATACCCTGGAGCACATCCTTGGCATTGTGCCTGCCGACTCTACTAATTCCACTGACCCTACCCATTAAAGGAGAGCAGATGAAACCTATCGTCGCCGTCGTCGGACGCCCCAACGTGGGCAAGTCCACGCTCGTTAACCGCCTGGCCCAGACCTCGGACGCCATCGTCCACGAGTCCCGCGGCGTCACGCGCGACCGCTCGTATCACACGGCCGATTGGAACGGTCGTGAGTTCACCATCGTCGACACGGGCGGTATCGAGCCACTCAAGAGCGACGATGTCTTTGCCACGTCCATCCGCGACCAGGCACTCGCCGCCGCCGAGGAAGCCGCCGTCATCCTGTTTGTGGTCGACGGCCGCACCGGCGTCACCGAGGAGGACGAGTCGGTCGCTCGCATGCTCAAGCGCTGCGACAAGCCGGTCTTTCTGCTGGTAAACAAGCTCGACAACCCCGAACGCGAGAACGACAGCATCTGGGAGTTCTATTCGCTCGGCATCGGTGAGCCCACGCCCCTCTCGGCCCTGCATGGCCACGGCACGGGCGACCTGCTCGACGACATCGTGGCCCTGCTTCCGGAGGAAGAGGACGAGGTCGCCGATGAGTTCCCTGATGCGCTGAACGTCGCTATCATCGGCCGCCCCAATGCCGGTAAGTCGTCGCTGTTCAACCACATTCTGGGCGCCGACCGTTCTATCGTGTCCAACATTGCCGGCACGACGCGCGACGCCATCGATACTGTCGTGGAGCGCAACGGCAAGCACTACCGCATGGTCGGCACCGCGGGTATTCGCAAGAAGAGCACCGTGTACGAGAACATCGAGTACTACTCGATGGTCCGCGGCCTGCGCGCCATCGACCGCGCCGACGTGGCGCTGCTCGTCGTCGACGCCTCCGTGGGCGTTACCGAACAGGACCAGAAGGTCATGGGCTTGGCCATCGAGCGTGGCTGCGCCATCGTGGTGCTGCTCAACAAGTGGGACCTGCTCGATGACGACCGCAAGCGCGAGGCCTGCATGGAGACCGTCGACCGCCGTCTGGGCGTCATGGCTCCCTGGGCCCAGTACCTGCGCATCTCTGCCCTCACTGGCCGCAGCGTCGAGAAGATCTGGGCGATGGTCGACGCCGCTGAGAAGACGCGCTCGCAAAAGATCACTACCTCGCGCCTCAACACCTTCCTCACCGACCTGCGCGAGTTCGGCCACACCGTGGTGGACGGCAAGCGCCGCCTGCGCATGCACTACGTGACTCAGACGGGCATCAACCCGCCGACGTTTACGTTCTTCGTCAACCACAGCGACCTGGTCAACGACACCTACCAGCGCTACGTGGAGAACCGCATGCGCTCGACCTTCGATTTTGCCGGCACGCCCATTCGACTCTTCTTTAGGAAGAAGGAGCAAAAGGATGCATAATCCGATTCTGCTGACCGCCATCTGCGCCGTGGTCTCGTTCTTTATCGGAGCGATTCCGTTTGGCCTGATCCTGGGCCGCGTGTTCAACCACACGGACATTCGCAAGGCGGGCTCCGGCAACATCGGCACCACCAATGCGCTGCGCGTGGCCGGCCCCAAGGTCGCTGCACTCACGCTGCTGCTTGACTGCCTTAAGGGCGCCATCTGCGTCCTTATCGCCCGCCCGCTCATCGCCGATCTAGGCTATGGTTTTCCGCCGAACATCATGGCGCCTGGAGCCCCCGGCGACTGGATGCTCGGTGTCATCTGCCTGGCAGCGGTATGGGGCCACATCTTCTCGCCCTACCTCAACTTCCACGGCGGCAAGGGCATCGCGGTCGGTCTGGGCGTTATCCTTGCCTGGTACTGGCCCATTGGCCTGTCGCAGCTGGGCATGTAAATAGTAGCCGAAGCCATTACCAAGTACGTGTCGGTGCGATCGCTTGCCGCCGCCATCGGCCTTCCCATCGCCGCTTGTGCGGTCTTTCCGTACAGCAGCCTAGGTCTCAAGTTTTGCATGGCGATGATCGGCATCACCGTGGTGTGGGCTCATCGTGCGAACATCAAAAAGCTCATGACGGGCAAGGAGTCCAAGCTCTCGTTTACCAAGCGTGTCACCGAGCCCGACGATAAGTAGGAGAGAGTCATGAATGTTGCGCTGATTGGCTCCGGCTCCTGGGGAACCGCCGTCGCCGGCCTTGCCGCCGCGCGAGCCGAGCGCGTGATCATGTGGGCCCATAGCGAGCAGACGGCCGCCGGCATCAATGGCGAGCACCGCAATCCCCGGTATCTGGTGGACTACGAGCTGCCTCGCAACGTCGTCGCCACGACAGACCTGGCGCAGGCGTTCGACGGCGCCGACGCCATCATCTTTGCCGTGCCCTCCACGCATCTGCGCAGCGTATGTCATCAGGCGGCACCCTTCATCGCCATCGAGATCCCGGTGCTCTGCCTCACCAAGGGTATTGAGCCCGAGTCCGGCCTGCTCATGAGCGAGGTCATCGCCAGCGAGATCGGCAACGAGGCGCGCGTGGCGGCGCTCTCCGGCCCCAACCATGCCGAGGAGATCTGCCGTGGCGGGCTTTCTGCCGCCGTCATCGCCAGCGAAGACCCGCAGGTAGGGGAGACCTTTAAGGACTTGCTCCTATCCACGGCCTTCCGCATCTACCTATCGCAGGACATGACCGGCGTCGAGGTTTGCGGCGCCATGAAAAACGTTATCGCCATCGTGTGCGGCATCTCTGCCGGATCGGGCGCGGGCGACAACACGCTTGCTCTCATCATGACGCGCGGCTTGGCCGAGATCAGCCGCCTGGTGCACGCCCGCGGCGGCCAGGCCATGACCTGCATGGGTCTTGCCGGCATGGGCGACCTCATTGCCACCTGCACCTCCGAGCATTCGCGCAACCGCACCTTTGGCTACGAGTTTGCCCACGGCGTTTCGCTCGACGAGTATCAGACGCGCACGCATATGGTGGTGGAGGGCGCCGTCGCCGCCCGCAGCGTGAGCGAGCTCGCCCGTTCACTGGGCGTAGACATTCCGCTCACCTTTGCCGTGGAGCAAACGCTCTACAACGGTGTTACTTTGGATAGGGCGCTCGAGATCCTTACCGACCGCGTCCCCTCTCAAGAGTTCTACGGACTCACCGACTAGCGCAGAAAGGCTACTACCATGAGTTCCATTAAAATCGCTCCGTCCGTCCTTTCGGCCGACATGGCCAACCTCAAGGGCGAGCTCGACAAGATCGCCGGCGCCGACTACGTGCACTTCGACGTCATGGACGGTCACTTTACCGGCAACCTCACCTTTGGCGTTGACATCCTTAAGGCCGTCAAGCGCTCCACCGACGTGCCGGTCGACGCGCACCTGATGGTGTCGAATCCCGACGAGACCGTCGATTGGTATGCCGATGCCGGTGCCGATATTATTACTGTGCACTACGAGGCCTCTACGCACCTGCACCGCACGCTCACGCATCTGCAGCAGCGCGGTGTCAAGGCCGGTGTGGTGCTCAACCCCGCCACGCCCGTCTGCGTGCTCGAAAGCATCATCGACGTTGTCGACATGGTGCTGCTCATGAGCGTGAACCCTGGCTTTGGCGGCCAGAGCTTTATCCCCGGTACCATCGCCAAACTGCACGAGCTCAAGGCCATGTGCGAGCGTCACGGCGTTTCGCCCCTCATCGAGGTTGACGGCGGTATTTCTTCCAAGAACATTGCCGAAGTCGTCAAGGCCGGCGCTAACGTGCTCGTGGCCGGTTCCGCCGTATTTAAGTCCGAAGATCCCGCTGCCGAGGTTGCGCTGCTGCAGAAGCTGGGCAACGAAGCTGCACAGGAGGCATAAACCCTTATGACCGCAGGTCAAAACCGCATACCCGTGAATCTTGACTATGCCGCCTCGACGCCCATGCGCGCCGAGGCGCTCCTTGCGCAGCGCGAGTACGACGACAGCGAGCTTGCCGGCGTCAACCCTAACTCGCTGCATTCGCTCGGCCGCAAGGCCGCTGCGCGCCTAGAAGTGGCACGTCGCGAGATTGCCCGCAGCTTTGGCGCGCGCGTCCGCCCGTCCGAGATCATCTTGACCAACGGCGGTACCGAGGCAAACCAGCTGGCGCTCCTTGGACTTGCCGAGGGCGCACGTCAGCGCGATCGCAAGCGCGACCGCGTGATCGTGTCGGCGATCGAGCACGATTCGATCCTGGACAACCTACCGCTGCTGCGAGCCGCGGGCTTTACCGTGGACCTGGTACAGCCCTGCCGCGCGGGCTACATCGAACCCGCCGCGCTGAGCGACTTGCTGGGCGATGACGTAGCGCTCGTGAGCATTATGGTTGCCAATAACGAGACCGGTGTGGTGCAGCCCATCCGCGAGCTTGCGGCCGCCGCGCACGCCGCGGGCGCCCTGTTCCATACCGACGCCATCCAGGGTTATCTGCATATCCCGCTCGATGTACACGAGCTGGGCGTTGACGCCATGACCGTTGCCGCACACAAGATTGGCGGCCCCGTGGCCTCTGGCGCGCTCTACCTTAAGAGCCGCACGCCGTTGCGCCCTCGCATCTTCGGCGGCGGACAGGAGGCCGGCCGTCGTGCCGGCACGCAGGACCTGCGCACGCAGCTGGCTTTTGCCGCTGCCGCCTCCGCGCTGTTGCCGACCGTAGCCCAGGAGCGCGCGACGCTGCAGACCTTATCTGACAAGCTCTATGCCACGCTCACGGCCCATCCGCGCATTCATGCCACTATGGGCGATTACGCGCAGGCCAATCGCCTGCCCGGCATGGTTTCGATCTACGTTGACGGCATGGACTCCGAAGAGCTCATCATTAAACTCGACGCCACAGGCTTTGAGGTTTCGGCCGGCTCTGCCTGCTCGAGTGGCAGCATGGACCCGAGCCACGTGCTCAGTGCCATGGGCATTGGCCGCGAGCAGGCATTGGGCGCACTGCGTATTTCCTTCGATGACCGCGTGAATCCAGGCGATCTGGACGACTTTGCCCGGGCGCTGCTGTCGATCGTAGGTGCCGCATGATTGTTGCCGATCTCGAGCGTGCCCTACTGGCGCGCTATCCCAAGGCAGAAGCCGAGAGCTGGGACCATGTAGGCCTTTCCGTGGGCGACCCTGCCTTCAAGATTACCGGCGTGGCCTGCGCGCTCGACGCGACCGAAGTCAACGTGCACCGCGCCCAGGAGGCCGGTGCCAACGTGTTGTTGACGCATCATCCTATCTACATCAAGGCGCCCGAGGCGTTTTGCCCGGCGGATGCGTCGCGCCCCCAGTGCAGCGCAGCACTGTTCGAGGCCGCCCGCTGCGGCGTGAGCATCATCTCGCTTCACACCAACCTGGACCGCTCGCACGAGGCACGCATGTATTTGAGCGAGCTGTTGGGCGTCGCGCCCGTGAGCTCGCTGGAACACGTGGACGACCCCGAGGCGACCGGCCTGGGCGCGCTTGCAACGCTTAACGACCCGTGCACGCTGCGAGATCTTGCCGCCCGTGCTGCCATGGCCTTCGGAAGCGACCCGCGCGTATGGGGCGATGCCGAGCGCCCGTGCCGCACCGTCGCCATTTTGGGCGGCTCCCTCGGCGACTTTGGCGAGTTTGCCATCGCCGCCGGTGCGGATGTCATCGTAACCGGAGAGTCCGGGTATCACGTGGCGCAGGACCTCGCTCTGCGCGGTCTGGGCGTCATCTTGCTCGGTCACGATCGCTCCGAAGAGCCGTTCGTGGATATCTTGATGAACTCTGCAGTTGACGCCGGGGTCGACCCCCGTCATGCGATTAAAATACTGAACCCTTGCCAATGGTGGACTGTGACAAAAGGAGAGAACTTATGAGCGCCGGCGCTACGCTACTCAAGCTGCAACAGATCGATTTGGAGCTCGCCCGCAACAAGAGCGAACTTGCCAATATGCCGGAGCTCAAGGAGCTCGCTTCCAAGCGCAAGACCTATATGAAGCTCAAGTCCGAGATGACCAAGCTCTACGCCCAGCGCAAGGATCTGGACATTGAGCTCGACGATCTCAACACCACCGAGATTCAGACCAACAACGCCATCGAGGCTGCCAAGAAGCGCCATGTTGACGGCTCCGACTACCGCGAGGTTCAGGACCTGGAGAATGAACTCGCCACCCTGGCCAAGCGTCTGGACAAGATTGAGCACACCCGCAAGGACGTCGTTGTCGCCCATAAGGAGGCGCTCGACCGCGAGGCCCGCGCGCAGGCAATCATCGCCAAGTTCGAGGAGGGCGTGAAGGCCGATACCAAGGCCGCTCGCGCCAAGGCTGCCGACCTGCAGGCTCAGATTGATTCCGCCGCCAAGGAGCGCACCGCGCTTGCCGTTACGCTACCGGCCGACGTGCTCACCGACTACGAGCGCCTGCTCAAGCAGTTCCGCGGCCTGGCCGTCGAGACCATCCAGGGCAACATCCCCACGGTCTGCCACACAGCGCTGCAGGCATCGTCCATGAGCGACCTCAACCACGACGGCAGCGAGATTACGCACTGCCCGTACTGCCACCGCCTCCTGGTACTCCCGAGCAAGGAAGCCTAGCGATGACGGCGGCATCCAACAATTCAATGCAACTTGAGGGAAAAACGATTCTGCTGGGCATTACCGGCGGGATCGCCGCCTATAAGTCGTGCAATATCGTGCGCCTGCTGCAAAAGAGCGGTGCGCGCGTCAAGGTCGTTATGAGCGAGCATGCCACGGAGTTTGTGGGGCCGCTCACGTTCCGCGCGCTCACCAACGAGCCGGTCGCGGTGGGCCTTTTCGACGACCCCTCCGACCCCATCCACCACATTTCGCTGGCGCAGGAGCCCGATCTGGTGGTCGTGGCGCCCGCGACGGCCAATATCATCGCCAAGATGGCCAACGGCATCGCCGATGACCTCATCTCCACCACGCTGCTAGCCACGCCGCGACCCATCGTGATCGCACCCGCTATGAATAACGGCATGTGGAAGGCTCCGGCGACGCAGGCCAACATGGCCACTTTGCGCGACCGCGGCGTCCACGTGGTGGGGCCCGGCAGTGGCTACCTTGCCTGCGGCGACGTGGACACGGGGCGCATGAGCGAGCCCGAGGACATCGTCGAAGCCATCTGCGAGGTGCTCAACCCCGCGCCTCAGGACCTGGCAGGTAAGCGCATCGTGATTACCGCCGGCCCCACGCACGAGCCGATCGACCCGGTGCGATTCATTGGCAACCGTTCGTCGGGCAAGATGGGCATCGCCCTGGCGAGGGAGGCTGCTCGCCGCGGTGCCGAGGTCACGCTCGTGTTGGGACCGACATCGCTCGATGTGCCCGGCGGCATGGAGTGCGTGCGCGTGCAGACCGCCGCAGAGATGCTGCAGGCGGCGGCGAGCGCCTTCCAGACGGCCGATGCGGCAATTTGTGCGGCCGCCGTCGCCGACTACACCCCCGCGGCCCCTGCGGACCATAAGCTCAAAAAGGCCAACGAGCGCCTGGATCGCATCGAACTGGTCGAGACGGTCGATATTTTGGCCGAGCTCTCGCGCCAGAAGGGCGAGCGATGCGTGATCGGATTTGCGGCCGAGACCGATAACGTTGTCGAGTACGCAGAGCGCAAATTGGCCCGCAAGGGGTGCGATGTAATAATCGCCAACGATGTCTCACGCACCGATTCGGGCTTTGGGACCGACACCAACAAGGCCTGGATTGTGAGCACAACGGGTACGCAAGAACTTCCCGTACTAACAAAACCCCAGCTCGCAGATACAATTTTGGACTTGCTTCAAAAATTGTAAAAAAGTTCTTGCACAAGTCTAAAGTTTCGGGTTAATATACTCCCTGTTGCGAGCGAGAGCAGAGCAACAAACAAAAGCTTCGGGACGTGGCGCAGCTTGGTAGCGCACTTGACTGGGGGTCAAGGGGTCGCTGGTTCGAATCCAGTCGTCCCGACCAGAAGTTTGCAGGTCAGGCACCTAGTGCCTGACCTTTTTTTATGCTGGGTCACCAGATGGGTCACGAATGGGTCACCGGCTGTTTTTTTAGATGATAAAGACATGCCTTTCTACCTGCCGCGCCCAACCCGGATAGGTATCCGGCGGTGTCGAACGCCAGTTCATAGCCGTTCAGGGTCGCTTTGCCCAGCAGCACCGCGCCGGGGCAGCGGGTTTCAACTTGATGGATATCAAGGTTGCTACCGTACGCGAAGTTGATGATCGAGGGTGCAGTCTCGGGGTGACGGGCTGAGGCGTTGTTACGCTTCTCATTGTACTTCATGGTTCACGCCTTTCGGTGTTGTGATGGGCTTCGGTCGCTCGAGCTGATTGCAGCATACAGTCTGAAGCCGAAAAGGCGTGAAAACCTGAGATTGTCATTTTAAGAAATAGAACGAAAAGGACGGCCATGCACGAAATCGCGCAGGCAGAAAGCGCTGTTCGAGGCGCATCCTGCGAAAGGATACCCGTTCAGAAGCGTTGTTGCCAGTTTTTATCGATTCAATTTTTTACGAGCGCACGAAGAGGTTGCGTTTAGAAAAACGCAAGGGCGGCTGTTTTGCCTGTAAGCAAACATGAAATCGACCGCAGCGGTACCGCCTGGGAGGGCGGACGAGGGACTTGGCCGCAACCTAATCCCCGGGTGCGGCTGCTACGCTCACTACTTGAGAATCGTAGACCGCCCAGTATGTTCCATCCAAGAGTCGCAACACGAAACAGCGGTCATCTTTGCCTATTTCGGCGGCGTTTACGCATTTCTGAAGATCGGCGTGGCGCGCGTAGCGGCCGACGAGCTTATCTCCATTTACAAGCACGACTTTAAGGTCGAGGCCCATCTTCTCGTACATGACAATGCGATCTAAAACGGACACCTCGCTTGAGTCGAAGTCGGGCCTTTGCCCACCGCGGCGAATCCCTCGTTCAGTCAATGCCCTGTCGATTCCGCCCTTTGCGTAGTCGCTCAGCTGGGAATAGATTCTGCCAGCGAGATCATCGGCCAAGACGCGCTCTGGGTCCCCGCCTGA
>UROR01000043.1 GCA_900549535.1 uncultured Collinsella sp.
TTTGCTTTCCGGCGCGTCCTCGGACATGCAAGAAGCCCTCGCTGCGCACTTCGTGCGGCGAGGGCTTCTTGCGTCCTGCGGAGTGCGCCGGAAAGCAAACATACGGCGGCCCCTGCGATGTCCGGTCTTCGGCGGATTACTGGCTGGGGAAAAGATGGCGCGCTTCGCGCACTTTGATGGGGCTTCGTGCTGCGGAATGCATTCAGAGGGAAACCCATCGGGCCCCTTCGTCCTCGGTCTTCTGGGATTAAAGCTGATGATAATAAAGCGCGCTTCGCGCCCCGCGTCTTATCGATTGGGATTGAGATGCATGTGGCGCTTCTCGCCTTACGACTGTTGCAGCCGCGGTCCCGTTTGGGGTCGCGGCCGTTTTGTTGTGGGTCAAATATGAACGTTGTGTTAATGAGTCGGTGGACGGTGGTGTTTTTCGGTGAGCGGCGTATCCTTCCAACGGTTTATCTAGTGTGTCAGTTGAAAGGAAGAGGGCGCTCGTCATTGTTTGAATGTGAACTGCCGTTTGACCACAAGACGTTGCATCTGGAGCTCGAGGATAAGAACTTCGCGGGTGTGATGGAAGGTCATCAAAACGAGTTTAAGACTACAAAATCACAGGAAGAGCTGGTAGAGGAGTCACTTGCCAACCCTTATGGCTCGCCTTCGCTCGAGGAGCTTTGTGCTGGCAAGAGAGATATCGTCATTATTAGCTCCGATCATACGCGCCCCGTTCCCTCGCGTGTGACGATGCCTATTCTGCTGCATCACATCCATTCCGCTGCGCCCGAGGCTCGAGTGCGTATTTTGGTTGCTACGGGTATGCATCGTCCTTCGACGCACGAGGAGCTCGTCAACAAGTACGGCGAGGAGATCGTTGCCAACGAGGAAATCGTTATGCACGTCGCGACTGACGACAGCATGATGAAAAAGATCGGCACTCTGCCTTCTGGTGGCGAGTGCATCATCAACAAGATCGCCGCCGATTGCGATCTGCTGCTTGCCGAGGGCTTTATTGAGCCGCACTTCTTTGCCGGTTTCTCTGGTAGCCGCAAGTCCGTCCTGCCTGGCATCGCCAGCTACAAGACCATCATGTACAACCACAACGGTCAGTTTGTGAATGATTCCCACTCGCGTGCCGGCAACCTGTGCCACAACCATGTGAGCGAGGACATGTTTGCCGCTGCCGAGATGGCTCACCTTGCCTTTGTGCTCAACGTGGTGCTCAACGGCAAGCACGAGGTCATCGGCTCCTTTGCCGGCGACATCCACAAGGCGCACGAGGCTGGCTGCGAGTTCGTGAAGAGCCTTGCCGGCGTTGAGCCCGTCGAGTGCGAGATTGCCATTACCACCAACGGCGGCTACCCGCTCGACCAGAACATCTATCAGGCCGTGAAGGGCATGTGCTCTGCCGAGGCTACGCTTCCCGAGGGCGGCGTGATCATCGATGTCGCCGGTTGTGCCGACGGTCACGGTGGCGAGGGCTTCTATTACAACATCGCCGACAATGATCCGGCAGAGTTTGAGCGCGCCTGCATCGACCGTCCTAAGGACGAGACCCTGCCCGACCAGTGGACGAGCCAGATTTTTGCCCGCATCCTGGCGCATCATCCTGTGATCATGGTTACCGACCTGTGCGATCACCAGATGATCAAGGATATGCACATGACGCCGGTCAACACTCTCGATGAGGCGCTCAAGCTCGCCTTTGAGATGAAGGGTGCCGATGCCAAGGTGGCCGTCATTCCCGATGGCCTGGGCGTTGTCGTCGCACAGCACTAGTACGCGGCCTAAACGAATCGTTTATAACCGACAAGAAAGATAAGGTTTTATGCTTACCAAACTCCTCTGCGAATTCGGCGCAACGGCCCTCATGATCATCTTTGGCGTGGGCGTGCACTGCGATACCGTGCTTAAGGGCACCAAGTATCAGGGCTCCGGCCACATGTTTGCAATCACCACCTGGTCTTTTGGCATCTCGGTCGCCCTGTTTATCTTTGGCGGCGCCGTGTGCATGAACCCCGCCATGGTGCTTGCCCAGTGCATCGTGGGCCTGGTGCCGTGGAGCAGCTGCATCCCCTTCATGATTGCCGATATGCTCGGCGGCTTTGCGGGTGCCGTGATCGCGTGGCTTATGTATGCCGATGAGTTCAAGGCTTCCGATGGTGTCGTCGATCCCATTGCCCAGCGCAATATCTTCTCGACCAACCCCACCACCGAGGGCACGAACTATGCTCGCAACTTCTTCTGCGAGGCTATCTGCACCTTCGTGTTCATCAGCGCCATCCTTGCTGCTGCTAGCCGTGCCGGCGAGAACGTTTTGATGCTCGCTATCTGCGTCGGTCTGATCGTTTGGGCTGTTGGCATGGGCATGGGCGGCATTACTGGCTTCGCCATGAACCAGGCTCGTGACCTTGGTCCTCGCATGGCCTATCAGGTGCTGCCGATCAAGAACAAGGCCGACAACAACTGGAAGTATGGCCTGCTTGTTCCTGGCATCGCTCCGTTTGTCGGTGCCGCTCTGGCCGCGCTGTTTGTGCATGGTTTCTTGGGCATGTTCTAGTCTGAGGCTACATAGTTGTCCGCTGGCCGCATGGGGTAACTTCCCAGCGCGTCCTCGGACATGCAAAAAGGCTCGCTGCGCACTTCGTGCGGCGAGCCTTTTTGCGTCCTGCGGAATGCGCTGGGAAGTTACCCCATGCGGACAGCTGCGGGATCTTTGTTGCGTTCGTACAAGCAACCCAATATATATCTGAATTTGGATGGGAGGGGCTTGTTGCTGGTAGGGGCGTTGGGCTTCTGTCGACACTTTGGGATGGATTGTGCTTTGGGTTGGGGCGGCGCTTTGAGATGAGGTCGGAACTTTGGGATGAGGGGTTTACTCAGTTGAAGAGAGGCTTAATGGCTGATAGGTAGTCTTTGGCTACGTCGGCTTTGGCTGCTTGGAAGTTGTGCCAGGCCCACCATTGGACCATTCCTACGAAGCTTGAGGCTATGTGGTGTAGTAAGAAGCTGCGGTCCATGGTGGCGGCGGGGCCTGCGGGGTCGACGGGGACGGTTTCGGCTGCGCGCGACATGATGGTCTTGCGGAGGCAGTCGGCGAAGACGCGTGAGCCGGCGCCGGCTACGAGGGCTCGAACGCCCTGACGGCGTTCCCAGAGGTTGTTGAGGATATGCTCGACTTGCACGAGTGGGTCGTCGAGCGGCGTACCATCGTCGTCGAGGGCGTGGGTGCAGATGTCGCTCACGAGCTCGGACAGTAGGTCGTCTTTGCTCTTAAAGAGGCCGTAGAATGTCGCGCGGCCTACGTGGGCGCGCGCGATGATGTCGCCGACGGTGATCTTGCCGTAGTCCTCTTCGCGCAGCAGCTCGGAGAACGCCGAAACGATGGCAGCGCGGCTTTTTGCCTTGCGGGCATCCATGGCTATGCGTCCGCGTGAACGAGCAGGCAGCGGAGCGTACCGGAGCAACCCTCGTAGGGGCGCTTGCCAGCGCCGTAGCCGACGGCTTCGATGCGGTAGCGTGAGGGCAGTTGGTCGGACGTACACAGCGCGGTGACGATGGCGGCGCCCGTGGGCGTCACGAGCTCGCCGGCGACCGGTGCAGGCGTGAGGGCGATATTGCCCGCCTGGCACAGGTTGACGACAGCGGGGACGGGAATGGGCATGAGGCCGTGGGCGCAGCGAATGGTGCCGTGGCCCTCGGAAAGCGACTCGACCACGATGTCCTCAATACCCAGGTTGTCGAGGCAGATGGCGACAGAGCAGACGTCGACGATGGAATCGACGGCGCCTACCTCGTGGAACATGACGGTCTCGGGCGTTTTGCCGTGGGCCTTGGCCTCGGAGGCGGCGAGCGCGGTAAAGATGGCGTGCGCACGACGCTTGGCGCCATCGCTTAACTGCGAGCCGTCGATGATGGCGGTGACGTCCGCCAAAGAACGGTGGTGATGGTGGTGGGCGTGATGGTGACCCTCGTGGCCATGGCCGTGGGTCTCATGATCATGCTCATGGCAGTGCTCATGCTCGTCATGGTCATGATGGTGGTGCTCGTGCTCGTGCGTGTGCTCGGCAGCTGCTTCGTTGCCGTAGAGCCATGCCATGTCGTGGTCGTGGTTCTCGAGCTCTTCTGCCAGCTGAACGTCGAAATCGCAGGCGTCGATGCCATGCTTGTTTACGCGCGTGACGGCGATCGTAAAGCCGTCGACCGGCAGTGTGGCGAGCTGTTCGCGCAGGTGCTCCTCGCTGGCGCCCAGGTCGAGCAGGGCCGCGACGGTCATATCGCCGCTGATGCCCGAGGTGCCGTCGATGATAAGCGTGTGCTGATGATTGGACATGGAATGCTCCTTAGCGGGCGCGGGGTGTGCCGGCGCTCAGATGATTGATAAGACTTGCCTGGTAAGCGGCGCCAAAGCCGTTGTCGATATTGACGACCGATACGCCGCTGGCACAGGAGTTGAGCATGGCGAGCAGTGCGGCTACGCCACCAAAACTTGCGCCGTAGCCCACGCTGGTGGGAACGGCGATGACCGGACAGCTCACCAGGCCGCCGATAACGCTCGCCAACGCGCCCTCCATGCCGGCGATGGCGATGACCACCTGTGCCTGGGCAAGTTCCTCGGCATGCGCGAGTAGGCGGTGCAGGCCGGCGACGCCTACGTCGTAGAGGCGGTCGACCTCGTTGCCATAGAACTCGGCCGTCAACGCGGCTTCCTCGGCGACGGGCAGGTCGCTCGTGCCGGCGCAGGCGACGACGATGCGTCCGTTGCCGGTAGGGGAGGGCTTGCCGCCCACGAGGGCGAGCTGCGCGTCCGGGACATATCCCAGGTCGATGCCGTTGCCGAGGAGCTCCGAGGTGCGGGCTGCCTTTTCGGCATCCAGGCGCGTGACCAGGATGCGCTCCTGGCCGGCATCGCGCAGCGCTTCGATAATGGCGGCAATTTGCTCGGCGGTTTTACCGGCACCGTAGACAACCTCACCGGCTCCCTGGCGCACTCCGCGCGAAAGATCGAGCTGCGCAAAGCCTAAATCGGCGGTCGGAGCCGTCTGGATGCGTGTGAGGGCGTCGGCAGGGGTGACTGATCCGCCGGCAACATCGCTCAGTAGCTGCTCTAGATCTCGCTTATCCATATATGTTCCCTTCGACGGCGCAAAGTCTAGCACTCAAAGGGTGTTTTTCCGAACACTAAGACAAAATTGTTCGGAAACTATAGGACAGACTGATTCAATTGTTAGACAGATCGGCTAGTCGCGCAGGATGATGTCCATGGCGAGCATCAGGTTGCGCTCGTCGATGGCAAACGGGGCTGCCTCGCGCGTCTTGGGCTTGGCGCAAAACGCGATGCCAATGCCCGCGGCCTGGATCATGGGGATGTCGTTGGCGCCGTCGCCGATTGCCACGGTATGGGTCATGTCGACACCGCACTCAACTGCCCAGTCCAGCAGCTGGATGAGCTTGGACTCCTTGGTCACAATGTCGGCAGCCAACTTACCGGTGAGCTTGCCGTCCACGACCTCCAGGCGGTTAGCGAGGCAAAAGTCGATACCCGCGGCAGCCACGATCTTGTCAGCGACCTCGTGGAAGCCGCCGCTTACCACGCCGACCCTCCAGCCCTTGCTGTGCGCCGAGCGCACAAGCTCCAGCGCGCCGGGGGTAAACGTCACGCGCTCAAACGTGCGCTCGAACACGCTCTCGTCCAGGCCGGCGAGCAGCCCCACGCGCTTCTCGAGCGCTTGCTTAAAGTCCAGCTCGCCGCGCATAGCGCGCTCGGTGATTTGCGCAACTTGCTCGCCTACGCCGGCCTCCTCGCCCAACAGGTCGATGACCTCCTGGTTGATGAGCGTGGAGTCGATATCCATAACGATGAGGCGTGCGGTCATGAGGGGCCTTTCCGAGTGCAGTTGTATTGGGGCACATTGTCGCACGTGGCGCGCCTTGGCGACGGCCGCGGTGCGTCAATTGTTTCGTCTCCGTCAAGTCTTTGGGCAAGAGTTACTTTTCCGCGGCACATCGACACAGGTGCGATAAGATAGAACGCCATGTCTGGCTGCGCGGTTTACGCAGGCTGGGCAAATCTGTACGACGCCGCCCGGAACGACACGGGGCGGCACAGATCCATAAAGGAGGATCACTGGTATGAGCCAGACCCGTCCCATCGACGAGCATTCCATGCACACCCGTACCTGCGGCGAGCTTCGCTTCGAGAACGTGGGCGAAGAGGTCACCCTCACCGGTTGGGTGAGCCGTCGCCGTGACCACGGCGGCCTTATTTTCTGCGACCTTCGTGACCGCGAGGGCATCACGCAGCTCACCTTCGACCCCGAGCACTCCGACGGCGACGCCTTTAAGATCGCCGAGACCATGCGTCCCGAGTGGCCCATCAAGATCCACGGCGTCGTGCGCTCCCGTGGCGAGGAGACCACCAACACCAAGCTCGCGACCGGCGAGATCGAGGTCCTGACCGACCACGCCGAGGTTCTCAACACGTCCGTCACCCCGCCGTTCCAGATCGAGGACGGCATCGAGACCAGCGAGGACACCCGCCTGCGCTATCGCTATCTGGACCTCCGCCGTCCCGAGATGATGGCCAACCTCAAGCTGCGCTCCGACTTTACCTTTGCCATTCGCGAGGCACTGCACAACCGTGAGTTCATGGAGGTCGAGACGCCCTCCCTGTTCAAGTCCACGCCCGAGGGCGCCCGCGACTTCATCGTTCCCAGCCGTATTCAGCCGGGTAACTTCTACGCCCTGCCGCAGTCCCCGCAGCTTCTGAAGCAGCTGCTCATGGTCGGTGGCGTCGAGCGCTACTACCAGGTTGCCAAGTGCTTCCGCGACGAGGACCTGCGTGCCGACCGTCAGCCCGAGTTCACCCAGGTCGATATCGAGATGTCCTTCGTGGACCAGAACGATGTCATGAGCGCGCTCGAAGAGGTTCTTGCCGATGCCTTCGGCCGCATGGGTGTCGAGATGCCCACGCCGCTGCGTCGTATGAACTACTGGGATGCCATGGACACCTATGGCTCCGACAAGCCCGATACCCGCTATGGCATGCACCTGGTCGACCTGACCGACATCTTTGCCAACTCCAAGTTCAAGGTCTTTGCGACTGCCGCAAACGAGGAGGGCTCTGTCGTCAAGGCCATCAACGCCAAGGGCGCCGGTGCCTGGGCACGTGCCAAGATCGATAAGCTCGCCGGCGTGGCCTCCACGTTTGGCGCCAAGGGCCTGGCATGGATCGCCTTCCGCGAGGACGGCTCCATCAACAGCCCCATCGTCAAGTTCTTCTCGGACGAGGAGATGGCCGCTCTGCGCGAGCGCATGGACGTCGAGCCCGGCGACCTTGTGATGTTCGCCGCCGGCCCGCGTCTGCTCTCTGACGAGATCCTGGGCGGCATGCGTTCGCACATGGCCAACGCACTCGAGATCAAGCGCGAGGGCCACGACTTCCTGTGGGTCGTCAATTTCCCGCTGTTCCATTGGGACGAGGACCGCAAGGCCTATGCTGCCGAGCATCAGCCCTTTACCCTGCCGACCGAGACCGACATCGCCAAGATCGAGGCCGATCCGCTGGCGGCCGGTTCGTGCACCTACGACTTTGTCATGGACGGCTTTGAGGCCGGCGGTGGCGGTATGCGTATCCACAACGCCGAGATGCAGATGTCCATGCTCAAGCTCCTGGGCTTTACCGAGGAGCGCGCCGAGTCTCAGTTTGGCTTCCTCATGGAGGCCCTCAAGTTTGGTGCGCCCCCGATGGGCGGTTTCGCTCTGGGCCTGGACCGCGTGTGCATGCTGCTCACCGGTTCCGACTCCATCCGCGACGTCATGGCGTTCCCTAAGACGGCCAGCGGCTCCGACCTTATGTCGGGCGCTCCGAGTGCCGTTTCCGGCGCCCAGCTCAAGGACGTCAGCCTGCGCCTGATGTAGGCAAGCGGCTACATATTGCCCGCAACGAGGGAAGGACGCGTGCCTTCCCTCGTTTTTTATGCGCCGAGGTTGTGAGGGCATGGGGTGACCGGACGTCGAGGAAACTGCGTCCCGGAATTTGCGTCCAGAATGGGATGTACTTTCCGCCAGGGTCGCTCAGCGGAAACTGCGTCCCAGAATCCAGCCAAATAACGGGTCGCACTTTCCGGTTGAGCCTTCTGGCGGAAACTGTGTCCCATCATTGACGCTCGAAATGGGATGCGATTTCCGTCCCGCCCTCAACAAGCATCTAACGCTACAATAACTACCACGTGGCTGGGTTTTGCCGGCCGATGTGCGATGTCGCGGGAGGGGACATGGTCGAGTTTACAAAGACGATTAAAGATCCGTTGGGGTTACATGCCCGCCCGGTTGCGCTGCTCTATGACATCATTGCCAAGCATCGTAGCGACGTGTCAGTCAGCATCGGCGATCGCCACACGGATGGCCGCGACGTTATAGGGCTCATGGCACTCTGCGGCGAATGTGGCGAAGACGTCGTGTTCCGCGTTTCGGGCGTGGATGAGGCCTCCTGTGTCACATCGATCAGAAATCTCTCGCTTTAAGCATGACAGGGCGTGGTAAAGGATGGTCCTTTGCCGCGCCCTTTTGTTTCGTATAGGAAACTTTTTCGAAATCTGAATGTGGACCCTTTCCAAAAAGTTAACCACGTGTTAGTTTACTATAGCGAACATAGGCGTGGTTAACTTTTACCGTGTCGATGTTAAGGACGAACTGACGTTAGGAGCCACTCATGTCTTGCGGACCGCAGATGCCGGCAATGCCGCTTTCGATGGTAAAAGCGGGCGAAACCGTGCGCGTGTCTCGTGTAAGGGGCAATGAGGATATGAAGCACCACCTCAAGGACCTCGGCTTTGTCGAGGGCAGCGAAATCCACGTGGTGAGCTCGAGTGGCGCCAATATCATCGTCACTGTGCTGGGCGCACGCTTTGGCATCGATTCCAAGGTCGCCATGCACATCATGACCGTCGGTTAGTTCGCAGCATTTGATAAAAACCGAAAGGGGGACAAGAGGATGAAGACGTTGGGTGACGTTAAGGTGGGCGAGAGCTCCACCATCGTCAAGCTTCACGGTGAGGGTGCGCTTCGCCGCCACCTTATGGACCTGGGGCTCATCAAGGGCACTTCGTTCAAGGTCGTGAAGGTTGCACCGCTCGGTGATCCGGTCGAGATCAACGTGCGCGGCTACGAGCTTTCCATCCGCAAGGAGGAGGCGGCCGTCGTCGAGGTCCAGTAAGGGCTCGCGGCGTGTATTTCTGCAGGTAAAGTTAGGTTTTTCTAACTTAATGCAGCATCTTTGAAGCACATTATCCAGCCTGCGCGGAGAAAGCAGCGCGGGCACACAAGGAAGAAGGATTGAATGGCGGATTCTCAGATCCATGTCGCGCTGGCGGGTAACCCCAACTGCGGCAAGACCACGCTTTTCAACCTGATCACCGGCGCCAACGGCTACGTTGGCAACTGGCCCGGCGTCACGGTTGAGAAAAAGGAAGCCAAGCTCCTAAGCGACAAGAACGTTACCATCACGGACCTCCCTGGCATCTACTCGCTTTCCCCCTACAGCCCCGAGGAGCAATGCTCGCGCGATTACCTCATGAGCGGCGAGCCCGATGTTGTCGTCCAGGTGGTCGACGCCACCAACCTGGAGCGTAACCTGTACCTGGCGCTTCAGGTTATCGAGACCGGCCTGCCCGTGGTCGTTGCCCTCAACATGGCCGACTTGGTCGAGAAGAACGGCGACAAGATCGACACGGACAAGCTCTCCAAGAAGCTCGGCTGCCCGGTCATGATGATCTCGGCTCTTTAGAACAAGGGCATCAAGGAGCTCGTCGAGCAGGTTTAGAAGTCCGCTGCTTCCATGGACCAGGTGCCGGAGCACAAGTTCGACTCCTCCATCGAGGACGTTCTGGACCACATCGAGAATAACCTGCCTGCGAGCGTTCCCGCCAACAAGCGCCGCTACTACGCGGTCAAACTGTTCGAGCGCGACGCGGACGCCTGCAAGCTCATCAACCTCACCAAGGAGAAGGCCGCTCGCGTGGAGCAGCTGGTCGCCCAGTGCGAGCAGGACTGCGACGACGACGCCGAGTCCATCATCACCGGCGAGCGTTACGGCGTGATTGCCCACATCATTGATGAGTGCCTCACCAAGGCTCCGGCAAAGATGAGCACCTCCGAGAAGATCGACCGCGTGGTTACCAACCGTATCCTGGGCCTGCCGATCTTTGTGGTCATCATGTTCTGCGTGTACTACATCGCCGTTTCTACCTTGGGCGGCACGGTGACCGACTTCACCAACGACCAGCTCTTCGGCACCGACGGCTGGTATGTGCTCGGCCAGGGTCGCGACGCCTACGACGCAGCTGTCGAGGCTGCGGGCGACAATGCCGACTCGGTCGACCCGGCACAGTACGGCCCCTATGTCCCGGGTATCACCACCGTGGTGCACGACGCCCTTGTGGCGGGCGGCACCGAGGACGGTGGCCTGGTCGATTCGCTGGTCTGCGACGGCATCGTCGGCGGCCTGGGCGCCATCTTCGGCTTCGTCCCGCAGATGTTCCTGCTGTTCGTCATGCTGTCCTTCTTGGAGGACTGCGGCTATATGGCCCGCGTCGCCTTCATCATGGACCGCGTGTTCCGCCGCTTTGGCCTGTCCGGTAAGTCCTTCATCCCCATGCTCGTGTCCTCGGGCTGCGGCGTCCCCGGCGTCATGGCTACCAAGACCATCGAGAACGAGAAGGACCGCCGCATGACGGTCATGACCACCACGTTCATTCCCTGTGGCGCTAAGCTGCCGATCATCGCCCTGCTCATGGGTTCCATCATCGGCGATTCTTCCACCACCGCCGCGTGGATCAGCCCGCTCTTCTACTTCCTGGGCGTCTTTGCCGTCATTGCTTCGGGCCTCATGCTCAAGAAGACCAAGCTCTTCGCCGGCCGCCCGACGCCGTTCGTTATGGAGCTTCCTGCCTACCACTTCCCGGCGATCCGCTCTTGGGCGCTGCACGTGTGGGAGCGCTGCTGGGCCTTTATCAAGAAGGCCGGCACGATCATCTTCGCCTCTACCGTCGTGGTGTGGTTCCTCTCCAACTTTGGTAGCTACAACGGCTCCTTTGGCTTCCTGCCTGCGATGGACGGCATCCCCGAGGAGTTCATGGACTACTCCGTGCTCGCCATGCTGGGCAACCTGGTCGCTTGGATTTTCGCCCCGCTCGGCTTTAGCACCTGGCAGGCAACCGCGCTGACTGTCTCTGGCCTCGTCGCCAAGGAGAACGTTGTCGCCACCGCCGGCTCGCTGCTGTCCGTCGCCGACGCGGGCGAGACCGACCCGAGCCTGTGGACCGCGTTTGCCGGCATGTTCCCCACCATGGGCGCCTGCGTTGCCTTCGGCGCGTTCAACCTGCTGTGCGCTCCGTGCTTTGCCGCTATGGGTACCATCCGCAACCAGATGAATTCCGGCAAGTGGACCGCGATTGCCCTCGGCTACGAGTGCGCCTTCGCTTGGGTGATCGGCCTGTTCATCAACCAGTTCTATAACCTGCTTGTCCTTGGGCAGTTTGGCTTCTGGACGGTTGTGGCTATCGTGCTGCTGGTCGCGATGCTCTTCCAGATTTTCCGTCCTATGCCCAAGCACGCTTGGACCGACGAGGACGAGACCAACACTGCTTCCGCCGCAGTTTCCGCTTAATTCCGAATAAGGATTAGCCCCTTTTCACGAGCCCGGGTGTCCCAGCGACACTCGGGCTTTTGTTTTAACCGCTGGGCAATTTCGTTATAATCGACGTCCGCAAATCGATTCATTATGTTGGAGAATCCATTTGATCATGGCAGATATCGACAATAGGATAGCTTTGGTGATTCCCGCGTATGAGCCGAGTGGTCGGCTGGCCGCACTACTTGAGGAGCTCGTGCTCGGATGGCCGGGACCGATCGTTGTGGTGGATGACGGGAGCAGCGCGTCCTGTTCTGTGGTGTTTGACCGCGCCCGCGCGCTTGGTGCTACGGTTCTTGTCCACGGGCTCAACCGCGGCAAAGGTGCGGCTCTCAAGACTGCCTTTTCTTATCTCTTGGAACAGGTCCCGACTGTTGCGGGGGCCTCACGGCAGATGCCGATGGTCAGCATTTGCCTGCCGATATCCGCGCCGTTGCGCGCGAACTCGGTCTGCATCAGGACTCGTTGGTGCTTGGCTGTCGCCGATTCGACGGTAATGGCGTTCCTGCGCGCAGTAAGCTCGGTAACAATTTTATGCTTGGGGCCATGCGCGTGCTCTGCGGTGTCGATGTGAGTGATACGCAGACGGGCTTACGTGGCCTTCCGGCGTCGCTTATGCGCCGTATGCTCGCTGTGGTGCGAGACGGATATGAGTTCGAGACAGAGATGCTTGTGCTGGCACGGCGTGCGGGTGGCATCTTCGAGGTTCCCATTACCACGGTCTACGAGGGTGACAACGAGGCATCACATTTCCGTCCCGTTGTTGATTCGCTTCGCGTGCTCGGTGTCTTATTCTCTGCGTTTGCGCGCTACACGCTCTCTTCGCTCTGCACATCGTTGTTGGATTGGGCACTGTTCTCTGCGCTCGTACTCCTATGGTCGCATGGTGTCGCGACCAGTGCAGCCATCGTGTGGGCAACCGTCGTTGCGCGGGTCGTCTCGGCATTTGTCAACTATATGCTGAATCGAAATATCGTCTTCAAAGCGGATAATTCTAGCTGTTCTCGGAGCCTTTGCCGCTATATTGCCCTGTGCGCAGCTTGTATGTTGGCGAGCGCAGCTCTCGTCCTCTTGATTTCCGTTGCACTGCCCATACCGGTCTTCATCATCAAACCGTTTGTTGATACGGCATTGTTCTTTGCTAACTACCGTATCCAGCAGTCATGGGTCTTTGAATAGGGGGATGATTCCGTGAACGTTCATGAGCTTAAGAAAGCCAAGAAAAGCGTGGTGGAAAAACAGGGTGCATGGAAGCGCGATGTGACGACCTTTATCGTCACTGCAGTCCTTATGGTCATCTATCTGCTATGGCGTCTGCTGTTCACCCTGCCGTTTGATCAGGGGATTCCCCAGATGGTTTTTGCGGTCTTGCTGCTCATCGCTGAGACAGTAACCGCGTTTACGACCTTCGAACTTTACTACCGCAAGGTTAAGGCCGACAGCGGACATCTCGTTATGCCGAAAATCTTGCCCGAAGACTATCCCGACGTTGACGTGGTAATCGCTACGCACAACGAGCCGACTGACGTGTTGTTCAAGACGGCGAACGCCTGTACCTACATGGACTATCCCGATCGTTCTCGGGTGCATGTCTATTTTGCTGACGATGGCTGCCGCAAAGAGGTCGCTTCCCTTGCGGCTGAACTTGGGATTGGTTATATCCCCTGCGAGGATAACAAGTATGCCAAATCGGGCAACCTCAACAACGCGTTAAGGCACACGACTTCACCGCTGATCGCGACGTTCGATGCCGACATGATTCCGCGTAGCAGCTTTCTCGTAGATACCGTGCCCTATTTCTTGCTGCCTCGCTATATTCAGGATGGCGCGACCGGCGCATGGCGTTATCGTTCCGAGGACGAACTCAATGAGGACCTTAAAGTCGGTCTGATTCAGACGCCGCAAAGCTTCTATAATCTTGATCTTTTTCAGTTCAATCTGTACGCCGAGGACAAGATTCCTAATGAGCAAGATTTCTTCTCACGCGAGGTAAACCAGATGCGCAACTCGTCCAACGCCTGCGCATACACCGGTAGCAATGCCGTGATTTCGCGCGCCGGTATGGAGGAGATTGGCGGGTTTCCGTATCATACGATCACCGAAGATTTTGAGACGAGCTGTCGTCTGCAGATGGCGGGTTATATTACCTATGCCACTGATAAGGTCGAAGCTCACGGCCTCTCGACGACGGATGTGCGCTCGATGGTGCACCAACGCATCCGCTGGGCGCGCGGTGTGATTCAGAGCATCCAAAACACGGGTGTCATCTTTTCCCGCAAGATTTCTTTTTCCGCGCGCATTACCTATCTGTGCAGTTTTCTGTACTGGTGGTCATTCTTCAACCGCATCATCTTCATTCTTGCGCCCATTATGTTTGCCTTGTTTGACTTCCAAGTGGTTAACTGCACACTCTGGCAGTTACTAATTTTTTGGCTGCCGAGCTATTTCTTTTATAGCAGGTCTATGAAATTGCTTTCGAGCAATGTTCGCAGTCAGAAATGGAGTCAAATCATCGACACCACGCTGGCGCCATCACTTATTATTCCCGTATTTCTTGAGACGCTCGGTATCCGCGAGACCAAGTTCAAAGTTACGCGTAAAGACAAGACGACCAATCGCAGCGGTAGCCTGTGGAACATGCTCCCACACCTGTTGCTCGTGGTGCTCTCGGTTGCAGCTATTATCAGATTTACATGGGGAAAGTATGGCATGGCGCTCGTGT
>UROR01000044.1 GCA_900549535.1 uncultured Collinsella sp.
CCCAGGCATCACCGCGTCCGCAGGTGAATGTTCCCGATCCGGCGTCGGCTCCGTCGCCTGCACCTTCCTCGTCTCCGCTGGCTTCGGTCCCCGATCCGTCGCTGCCGTCGATGAAGCAGGCAAACGTTGCGTCTCGCACGTCGCTGTTCGACCTTCCCGACCCCTCCGCACAGGTCAACGACCCCTTTGCTACCGCTCAGGGTCCCGAACCCACATCGGCGCCCGTTGCGTCGGGCGCTCAGCCGATCGAGACCATTTCGGCTCCCGCCCCTGCGGCACCTAAGTCTCGCAAGCGCGGCCTGGGCGGCCTGTTCGGTCGTAAAAAGAAAAACGAACAGGACAGCATGAGTGACTGGCTGGGCGTCGAAGACGATTACGATGCCAAGAAGTCCGGTCGCGGCATCGGTTCGTGGGATAATTTCGAGGACGATAACGATGGCTGGAAGGGCGGCGCTACGTCTTCCGACGGCGCTTCTTCCGAAGATATGCTCTCGGCTGTCGCTTCTATGGGCGACGATGAGCTGCTCGGTCACGATATCTGGTTTGTGGCAACGGGCGCCTCGGATTGTGATGGCTCCGGTATGAAGGCCTTCTTGGCTTCGCATCGCGATAAGCTCCGCGGCGTCTTCTTCATCAATCTTGAATCCGTCGGCGCCGGTAGGCTTTCGGTGGTGACGGTTGAGGGCGAACAGCAGCTGCTCAAGGGCGATCGCCGCATCATGAACCTGGTCAGCAAGGTGTGCAAGTCGTTCCATGTCGATTGTGGCGCGCTCGAGATGCCCTATGCCAAGACCGATGCCTACGCCGCGCTCGAGGCGAGCCGCCGAGCCCTCACCATCGCCGGCGTGGACGGCACGCGTCTGGCTTGCGCTCGTACCGAGGACGACCTGCCCCACAATGTCAACCCGACGAACATTGCCACGGTATCCGAGGTCGTGACCGAGGTTATCCGCCGTTCGTAGACGGAGCTCTAAGGAGTCAACGTGTTTTCGTATATTAAGCGCCATTGGCCTGTCTACGTGATTTTGACCTTGATTGCCATTGCGTTAGGGTTTGGAGCTGCCTACATCGTGGGCGCGAAGGGCTCGACCCCCGCCTCCGCAATCAGCGAAGAGGTGGAGCAAGAACAGAGCACGGGTGCCGATGGGATTCCTGAGTCCGAGCAAGCAATCGTTGATGGTGGATCTTCGTCTGCAGAGTAGATGCGGCGATTTAAATGATTGAAAGCGGGCGAGCCGGGGGACTGGCTTGCCCGCTTTTTCATCGCGCTAGCGCTTCTTTGGGATTGACCTAAGGCGAGCGAACCATAGGGCTGCGGCACCCGAGGTCAGGAGCGCGGTGATGCAAGCGGCGATGGGAGCTGATCCTGTTGCCGGTAGGTCCTGCGGTAGGGTACAGCGTTGAATGACACGGTCCTCGTCATGTGACTCAAGTTTATCGCCGCCGCCGTTGCGGCAAAGATCGACGCGTGCGCTGTTGGTGAGTGCAGTTTGGGGTGTGTAAGCCGACGTTGCCTGCATGTGCACGACTGCGCCCCGAGCATCTGTGCCAAGGATTGCTTTGGCATCGTCAAGGTCGTCGTGCTCATCTTTGAGATCATCGCGGGTCCAAGAATCCGTATCGCTTCGAGTCGTAAAGTCGGCGGCTACCGCACCGTATTCAATGCGAATGCCCGTCACGACGGTATTGGATGCAAGGTCGAGTTCTTTCGCCTCGAGTGTGGCGGATTCCGTGGTCGAGACATCCGCCTTCCAGAGGTGCCAGCCGTCGTAATCGACGAGGCGGCAATCTTCACCCAGACTCTCTTTTACTTCGTCGGACTCAAGCCAAGGATTTTCGTGCCCATCGTCAAGCGTCGCGTTTGCCGGCTCATCGACGTCTGTCGAGTCCAACGGCGTCGTGCGATACCACACGTTGCACAGACCGTTGAGGTCGCCGATGGCGACGGGGGTTTCGATTGAGACGAATCTCGCCGTGCCGTCTTTGGCGCACTCAAGATCATCGGTAATCGTAAACTCATCAACCCAAGTAGCGGAATCGTTTCGAGCATCGATGGTATAGGAGAAAAGCCCATCCGTATTGGTTTGCATCGCGGCGCGGTTTTTTCCATCGCCGTTAGCCAACAGACCCTTCCCGATAGGTTGGACAAGTTCCTGACGCTTGTCGACCTGTCCTTTGATCTCGATGGGCGCATCCTTCATCGCGACAGATTGGACTTCTCCCGTATCCTTTATTTCAAACGTTATCTCCTCGGCAAGGTCATAGGTCCGCGGAGACATCGTTTCGCGCAACGAGTAGGTGCCGGGTGCAAGATGTTCGATGCGGTGCGGCTTGTCGGATGAGGTCCAGGAGTCTATTTCGGTTTTATCGGGACCATATAAGGTGAGCCGTGCGCCTTCTACTTCCTGCTCACCGCTTGCATCGACCTTGGAGATATCAACCTTGGTGTAATCGTCGGATACGTTAAGCCGTGCTTCCACAACGGGTGTTTTCTGGTCGGCATAGGTAAGGTCGACGATATGATGCGTCCGGTCGAGCAAGAAGCCGGTCGGCGCTTGAGTCTCGACAACCTCGTAGCGTGCGGTGCCAGATCCCAGCGGGAGGTCGTCCGCGCGTGCTTCTCCAGTTTCATCCGTCGTGACGGTAGCGACAGCCTCGCCGTCGAGCGCGGCAATGCTACCGTCGGGGCGCACGATATCACCTGAGGCACGGATCTCAAAGATGGCGCCCGCGAGGCTGCTGCCGTCTACGGCATCGGTTTTAACGATCCTGATGTTTCCGGTCGCGGCGTGGTCATAATACGAGACGATTGCAACGGGCGTTAGGTTTATATCGGCGGGTATGTTTACCTCGATCTCTCCGCCGACAAGATAGGGCTCTTTGGCCGAGGTTTCGCGTACATAATAGGTGCCCGGCACGAGCGATTCGGGCAGTGTGACGGTGCCGGTCGCGTCAGTCGTAAAGGTGTCCATTACGTTATGTGCTGGATACCAGCATGTTTGTGAGACAGGTTTGTGATTGCTGTCGAGGAGTTGGAAGGTGAATCCGGCTAGGGGAACAGAGGCGCCTGTTTGGGCATCGCGTTTTACAATCTGGAGATGCGTCGACAGAGCGTGGTTGTCCACGATATATTGAAGCTCGGCGCCGTCGGAAATCTGATTGGCCTCGACGGTCCATTCCCCCGCACGTTTAAAACCCTCGGGGACGGTTTCCGGAACCTCACGAACCGTGTAGCCGGCGCGGTCGTATGGGACGGCTCCGTGGACACCGGCTGGTCGCTTGCCTGTGCCGAACCATGCTTCGGGCTGGTCTTTGGTGGAGGCAAAGCCATAGATGTTTGTAGTCAGTGTGCCAACAACCTGCTGAGAGCTGTTACTGACAACCTCAAAGACAACATCTCCTGCCGGCTGCTCCAGGCCGGATTGATCGCTATTGCCGTAGTCCTTGAATTTGGAAATCTCAAGGTCAAACGCAATGGGGATATTGGAAACGCGAGATTCGATCTCGACCACGCCTGAATCGCCGAGTTGGTCGGCTCCAACGGTGTAAGACCAACTGTCACCGGAGGGCAAATAGCCCTCGGGCGCCTTCGATTCATAGATGGTAAAGGTTCCCAGGGGGACATCGGTGAGGGTAGCTCGACCGCTTTCATCGGTCCTGAGAGTTTGTGTCCATCCAGGGGTTGATTGCGATACGCACACGAATTCTGCTCCTGCGAGCGAAGCTCCAACTTGGGGGCCTGCATTCGTTGCGGCGTCGAGCTTTACAATGCGCAAGGTAATGGTGCCGGGTTGTTCATCAATGGTGACGTATCCGCCGTTATTCGTCGTGGTAAAGGCAACGCGATCGTGCAGGGGGATATAACCAGCTGGCGCTGTTGTCTCAACTAGGTAGTATGCCGTGTTGGGTAGGAGTGTTGCCTGCGCTCGACCGTTGCTGTCCATCTGGACGGTGCCGACACGCGCGCCGCTGGCGCTCTCAAAAACATCGAATGTTGCCCCGTCAAACTGATAAGTATTGTTTCCGCTGGTAATGGCAGCGTTTGCAGACTGCTTTTGGAAGGAAACAGAGACCGCCGGCAGTACATAGAGCATGTCTTGACGTTTGCTGCCGCCCGATACGGTTCCTATATAGCGCCGCGCGCGGTGCGGAGCGGCTTTGATGCTTCCTGATTTTGCGCTGTCGTGGAGCCACCGCGCAGCCGCCACGACTTCATTGTCGGCGGTAAAGTACCCGCTCTTGGTTTTGCCCTGAGCGGTCGTGTAGGAGTAGGTGCCGTCGACATGGGTAGTGCCGTTGAGCATCCATACGGCAAGCTGGGTGGCGGCGCGGGCGCGATCGGGTGAAAGATGGTAACCGCCAAACGACGTGGCGGTAGGATATCCGTGACAAACGATTGCCGCGAACTCGTCGTCGAGCCACACCCAGCCTTGATCAAAGTTGAGCCATGGGCCGCCCGGCTTGGTGGGGCCGGGGCGCTCCTGGTTCATGCAGTAGGCAATCGAGGCGTCTTGAGCTTCATACTTGCCGATGAAGAAGGGCCCACAATCATCGCTAATAGTGCGGAAGCCGAGCTGGTCGTAGCCATCGACGGCAAATGCGGCTCCCGGTGCCAGACAGCCGAAAAGCAGGAAGAGGAGCAGGAGCAGCGGACCTGTTGCGATTGCGCTGTGGACAGAGTGCGTGGGTGCGTTGGACATGGCTGCTCCTTATCCCTCGTGCGCCGCATGGGGAGGTTGCGACGCGTAGGATGAGGCTACCCCCGAGGTTCATGCGGGTAAGTACCGGAGCCTGACCAAAAGCTTGCCCAATTCCTGACAAATTGAGCTCAAATACAACAATCAGGCAAAAGCGCAGGTAGAAGATAAGGAGAACAGGAGGCCAAAGGTCCTCGTCTCCACAATTGATGCGATTTTCAAACGAATCTCCACAGCTAAAACAAGCATCGCCACCCTTGTATCGAACAAGACAACCGCGTTATACTAGCCAACACACAAGCGGGCATCGCCAAGTGGTAAGGCATCAGCTTCCCAAGCTGACACTCGCGGGTTCGAGTCCCGTTGCCCGCTCCAGAAAAAGTAAAAGCACGACACCGTTCCGGTGCCGTGCTTTTTTCAATAAAGCGCCGGGACTCGAACCCGCCAGGGTGCGAGCGTAAAACAAACGCGAAGCGTTTGTAGCGAGCAGGCGAAGGCGCCGGCAGGCGCCTGAAGCCGGTGCGGATTTGCGAAGCAAATACGCGGACGTCCCGTTGCCCGCTCCATCGAGCGCGGGAGACTTTGGGGCGGCCAATTCAACAAAGTCTTCCCCATCGTCTCCGTGAATCCGAGGAGATCGACCGCAGCCGGTGCGGATTTGCGAAGCAAATGCGCAGACGTCCCGTTGCCCGCTCCAATTCCAAAATGTTAGGTTAATGCCTGCTGCCCATACTTGCACCTGCGCACGGTACAATGGTTGGGTTACGACCAACGTGCCAATAACCAAAAAGGAGCCGCTATGATCGATCGCTATACCCGCCCGGAGATGGGACACATCTTCTCCCTCGAGAACAAGTACGCCATTTGGCAGGAGATCGAGGTCCTGGCCTGTGAGGCCCAGGCGGAGCTCGGCAAGATCGGCATTTCTAAAGACGAAGCCCAGTGGATCCGCGACCATGCCAACTTTGAGAAGGCAAAGGTCGACGAGATCGAGGAGGTCACGCGCCACGACGTCATCGCCTTCCTGACCAACATGAAGGAGTATATCGACGCCGATGTTCCCGAGGGCGACCCCAAGCCCAGCCGCTGGGTTCACTATGGCATGACCAGCTCCGATCTGGGCGACACGGCTCTGTGCTACCAGCTCACCCAGGCCTGCGACCTGATCATCGAGGACGTCAAGAAGCTCGGCGAGATTTGCAAGCGTCGCGCCTTTGAGGAGCGCAACACGCTCTGTGCCGGCCGCACTCATGGCATCCACGCCGAGCCGATGACCTTCGGCATGAAGTTCGGCTCTTGGGCCTGGGAACTCAAGCGCGATCTGGATCGCCTTGAGGACGCCCGCAAGAATGTTGCCTTCGGTGCCATCTCGGGTGCTGTCGGCACGTACAGCTCCATCGAGCCGTTTGTCGAGGAGTATGTCTGCGAGCACCTGGGCCTGGTTCACGACCCGCTGTCCACGCAAGTTATCAGCCGCGACCATCACGCCTATCTCGCCGGCGTTCTTGCCACCACCGCGGCCACCTGTGAGCGCATCGCTACCGAGGTTCGCAATCTGCAGAAGACTGATACCCTCGAGGCCGAGGAGCCGTTCCGCAAGGGTCAAAAGGGCAGCTCCGCCATGCCGCACAAGCGCAACCCGATCACCATGGAGAAGGTCTGCGGTCTGTCGCGCATCGTGAAGTCCAACGCTCAGGTTGCCTTCGATAACGTCGCCCTGTGGCACGAGCGTGACATTTCGCACTCCTCTGCCGAGCGCGTCGCCCAGGCCGACAGCTTCATCGCGCTCGACCACATGTTCCAGTGCCTCATCCGCGTTATCGACGGCCTGCAGCTGTACCCTGCCCGCATGATGGCCAACCTCAACAAGACCCGTGGTCTCATCTTCTCCTCCAAGGTTCTGCTGGCCCTCGTCGATACGGGCATCACCCGCGAGGACGCGTACGCCATTGTGCAGGAGAACGCCATGGCAACCTGGCATGAGGTACAGGATTGTGTCTCCGGCCCCACCTTTAAGGAACGTCTCGAGGCCGACCCGCGCTGCACCGTCAGTCAGGAGAAGCTCGACGAGATCTTTGATCCGTGGGACTTCCTCACCCGTATCGACACGGTCTTTGATCGTCTGGAGCAGCTGAGCTTCGAGTAGGTTCGGGCATAACGTTAGCTTTTTAGGGCGCTTTGCTGGTAATGTGTGTTGCCGGCAAAGCGCCTCGTTGCATTTAGGGAAAGACGGGGATAATAGTCGTCTCGAATAACATTCTGAGAGGGGATCGCATGATTTCGTTTGATTACAAGCCTCAGGGCGTGTGTGCTCGCAATATTCACCTTGACCTTTCCGATGACGGCAGCAAGGTGCTGGGCGTTGAGTTTACCGGCGGCTGCGATGGCAACCTCAAGGCCATCTCCAAACTGGTCGAGGGCGCTCCTGCCGACCGTGTGATCGAGGTTCTTGCCGGCAATACCTGCGGCATGAAGAAGACCTCTTGCGCTGATCAGCTTACGCGCGCTATCGAGGCCGCTCGCGCCGAGATCGCCTAATGGGTATCGCCGACCACATCAAGAACGGAATATCGCGCCGCGGCTTTGTGCTCGGTGGAGTTGCCGCGAGCGCTGCCACGGCGCTTGCCGGATGTTCGAAAAAAACAGGCACCAGTGATGATGCCGCTGGCGAGCCGCAGGTTATCAAGGACGATTCGAAGATTGTCTCGATCACTGATGAGTACGAGGCAGTTGACATCGATCTTGAGCCGGCGGCATCGTGGACGCTGCCGCTGGGCACGTTGCTGTACTACTGCGATGGTGACTATGCTGCGGCAATGATGGCGCCCGCATCGGCACTGCACGCCAACACACTCGGTGTGCTCAACCTGGGCGATGGCTCGCTTACCACACTTATCGAGGATCCCGTTGAGGGAACCGGTTATGCGTTTTACGACGTTCGCGCGGGTGATGGCGTGTTCGCGTGGGTCGAGATGAACTTTGCCAATGCGTCTTGGAAACTCTATGCGCAAAACCTTGCAGGCTCCTCCCTTACCGGTAACGCTGTCGAGCTCGACCGCGGTGGCGAAAACTACGATCCGCCGCTCTTCACAGCGTATGGGTCGTCGGTCATCTGGTATAAGATGCCTTCGTCCGGCGGCAGCAAGACGAGTAACGATTCGTACTGCTACCGTCAGTCACCCAGCGAGTCCAAGCCTGAGACTATCTGGAAGTCGACGGGCCGCTTCGCATCCGCCCCGCGTGTGAGCGACGGCATCCTGACTATCTCGCCCCGCGTGCACAATGATGAGGGCGTCTATTACGGTATGACGGCGATCGACCTGACCGACGGCAACAATACGAAGCGAGCTCAGCTGGTGCTTCCTTCGTCGGTTTCGCCTTTCGAGGCCGTGTATATGGGCGACACCTTCGTGTTCTCCATTGAGGCGACGTATAACGGTGTGGGTAGCCTGGGCAATATGGGCACCTATATCGGTAACGAGGGCGGGCCGTACCTCTTCCTTTCGCGTGAGCCGCTCGCGTGCGCTGCGGGAAGGAAAAATAAATACCTGGTTAAAGTCCAGGCGTCGCATTTTCTCATCGACACCTCTGCCAAGACCTATGGCTCGCTACTGTCGCCCGACCGCGCTTTGGAATATGGCGATTATCCGGCTACGGCGGGAAAATCGGACTCATTTCTTACGTACGCCACGGTGCGCAACAGCCAGGGTATACCCGAGACGGTCACCGCACGCCTATTCTCTCTTTAAGCTTAGAGGGGTTAAAAAGGCGCCAACAGGGGAATAAACGCGTTGTAATTGTGAGTACCGCCCGCCGAGCTGCCGCGTCATAGTGGCATCCGGCGGGCTCAGGTGCGTTAAAATGGGCTTGTTCTTAGCTGATTGAGACAGGGGGGGCCGTGTTATGGCTTCAGATGCAAAAAAGATTCTGCTGGTCGAGGATGAGAAGGCAATCCGTGACGCCGTCGCTGCCTATCTCGAGCGCGAAGGCTACTGGGTTGTGGGTGTCGGCGACGGCCAGTCCGCGATCGAGGAGTTCGAGAAGCATCAGTTTGACCTGGTCGTGCTCGACCTTATGCTCCCCAAGATCCCCGGCGAGCGCGTTTGCCGCACCATTCGCGATACCTCGGATGTCCCCATCATCATGCTGACTGCCAAGGGCGAGATCGAGGACCGTATTATCGGTCTTGAGCTCGGCGCCGACGACTATCTGATTAAGCCGTTCTCGCCGCGCGAGCTTGTCGCGCGCGTTCGCGCTCTGTTCCGCCGTGCCCATCAGGCCGACGAGCCAGCCGTCGAGGTACTCGACTTCGGCGATCTGGTCATCGATATCTCGGGTCACAAGATTTTGGTCGAGGGCAAGGAAGTCGACCTGACGGCTTCCGAGTTTAAGCTGCTCACCACGCTTGCCCGTCACCCCGGTCGCGTCTACAACCGCATGGAGCTGGTCGAGAAGGTGCTCGGCTACGACTTTGAGGGCTATGAGCGCACCATCGATAGCCACGTGAAGAACCTTCGCGCCAAGCTGGGCGATGATCCCAAGAAGCCCAAGTGGCTCTACACCGTCCACGGTGTCGGCTATCGCTTCGAGGCTCCGGCCAAAACCGATAAGTCGGACGAGAAATAGGGAAATCACATATGACACCTGCGCGCTTTGAAATCGGGCATAAGCATAAGCAGGAGAACGAGGCGGGTTCCAAGGCTAGTTGGAACACGCCTCGTTCCGATTCACGGCCAACGATGAGCTATCCCTCGCGCATGGCACTTGCTTTTGCTCTGACATCGCTCATGACGGTATTGGTGCTGGTGGGCGTGGTCTCTGTTGTGTGGGGCACGGTCTTTTCGGATTACACGCGCTCCAATATCGTCGAAATCGCAAATTCCGCTGCCGAAAAGCTTGCGACGTCGTATGAGGAAAACGGCAATTGGACTGCGGGCGAGCTACGTACGGTCGCGACATCAAGTTTGGTGTCCGACGACCTGAGTATGCAGGTCGTCAACAAGAAAGGCGTTGTCGTTTATGACGACTCATGGCCTTCGGCAAGCGCGACCGCCGATGTGCGCGAGAACGAATCGCCGTCGAGCAGCTCGAGCGGGAAAAAAGCATCGCATAGTCCGGTCTCGTCGGCTCCCACCGGCTCCGATAGCGTTGCAAACGTCGAAATCATAACGTCTTCCGGCGAGCATGTCGGACAAGTAAAGCTGTGGGCCATCGGCTCCGATGCCTTGCTCACCAAGGCAGATTCTGCGTTTAGGGAGAAGACCTTTAACGCCATGGCCCTTGCTGCGGTTGTTGCAGTTTGCATTTCGGTCGTTATCGGATCACTCGTGTCGCGCATGCTCACCAAGCCGATTCACCGTATTACCAGCACGGCCAAGCAAATTCGCGATGGCGATCTGTCTGCTCGTACGGGCTTGCGCGGCGATGACGAAATCGATCAACTGGGCGAGACATTCGATGAGATGGCCACTTCGCTCGAGAAGGATATGAAACACGAGAAGCGCCTGACCTCAGACGTTGCACACGAGCTTCGCACGCCGCTTATGGCCATGCTCGCAACGGTCGAGGCCATGCAGGATGGCGTGTATCCCACCGACGATGAGCATTTGGAGACTGTTGCTTCCGAGACGCGTCGCCTGGCTCGTCTGGTGCAGCAGATGCTCGACCTGTCGCGCATGGAAAACAGCACGGCTCCGCTCAACCTTGAGCCGGTCGACATGGTTCCTTTCGTGCGTTCCATCGTCAATGCCCAGGAGCGCCTGTTTGTCGACCGCGATCTGCGCTTGCGCTTTGCTGACGAGACCCAAGGTCACGACGATGTCATCGAAGCTGATCCCGACATGATCACACAATGCGTCATCAATCTCATGAGCAACGCCATGCGCTACACCCCCGAGGGCGGTTGGGTCGTGGTGTCGGTGCTCAGTGACCGCAAACACGTCAGCATCGCCGTTTCTGATACCGGCATCGGTATTGCCAAGGATGACTTGTCGCGCATCTTCGGCCGTTTTTGGCGCGCCGATGCCAGCCGTGCCCGTGAGGCGGGCGGTCTGGGCGTGGGCCTCGCCGTGACCAAGCAGATTGTCGAGCGTCATCACGGCTACATATCCGTGGAGTCGGAGCTTGGAAAGGGTACGACTTTTACGATTCATCTGCCTCGCGAGCACACGGCGGACGCGGCATCTACTACAATGGAGCACTAGCTTTTCGCTATTCGGTGAAGGAGGGGTTTCGTCCCTGCCGCTCCGAGTTTGCGAAAACATGCGGGAAAGAACCCGCATTACTGTCGTATTTTGGTAAGGAGTGACTCACGTGACAACGATGGAGCGTCGTCCGGATTCCCGTGGCAAGGTTCGTGATATCTATGATGCCGGTGAAAACCTGCTGATGGTCGCCACCGACCGCATTTCTGCGTTCGACTTCATTCTTCCCGACGAGATTCCGTTTAAGGGAGAGGTGCTCAACCGCATCTCGGCATTCTGGTTCGATAAGTTTGCCGACATCGTTCCCAACCACCTCGTTTCCATCGACCCGGCGGATTTCCCCGAGGAGTTTGCTGAGTATCGTGACTACCTCGTTGGCCGCGCCATGCTGGTCAAGAAGGCCCAGACGATTCCTATCGAGTGCATCGTCCGCGGCTATCTGACCGGTTCGGGCAAGAAGACCTACGACGAGAACGGCACCGTCTGCGGCATCCAACTGCCTGAGGGCCTGACCGAGGCTTCCAAGCTTCCCGAGCCGCTGTTCACGCCGTCCACGAAGGCCGAGATCGGTGACCACGACGAGAACATCTCGTTCGAGCGTTGCTGCGAGATCGTGGGCGAGGACATTGCCACGCAGATTCGCGACCTTTCCCTCGAGATCTACAAGGCTGCCGCCGAGTATGCAGCGACCCGTGGCATCATCATTGCCGACACCAAGTTCGAGTTTGGTGTCATCGATGGCAAGGTCACGCTGATCGACGAGTGCCTCACGCCTGACTCCAGCCGTTTCTGGCCTGCCGCCAGCTACGAGGAGGGCAAGATTCAGCCCAGCTACGACAAACAATTCGTCCGCAATTGGCTCAAAGCCAACTGGGATATGACGGGGGAGACCCCGCACCTGCCCGCCGAGGTCATCGATGGCACGTCCGAGCGCTATCGCGAGGCCTTCCAGATCATTACGGGCTCCCAGTTCACAAGCATGAAGGAGAACGCATAAGTGAGTACCCGTAGCGCCACGAACAAGCGCACGCAATCCCACGAGGTTACCGGGGTTGCGCGCAAGTCCGCCGCATCCGCCAAGCCCGCCCGTCAGGCAGCGAGCTCTGTCCGCGTCGTGCCGGCTTCGTCTAAGGCACGCCGCAAAGAGCTCGAGAAGGGCGAGAACCTCGAGGGCCTCTCTAAAGAGGAGAAGCGCGCCCGCAAGGCTAAGCAGCGCGCCAAGGAGGATCGCATCTACACGGTGTCGAATATCCTTCTCAAGCAGGATGAGGACTACACCAAGCGCCGCCGCATCTGGTGGGCCGTGCTCACTATCGGCATGGTGCTCGTCGTGGCCATTTGGGCTTCGCTGTACTTCGCTCCCGCTGGCATGGTGTCCAGCCCTGTCCAGATGGTCGGCATCGTTTTGTCTTACATCGTCATTTTGGGTGACTTTATCTACGACTTCGTTCGTATTCGTCCCCTGCGCAACATGTACCGCGCGCAGGCCGAGGGCATGTCCGAGAACAAGCTCAACGCTCTTATCGAGCGCGCAGCTGCCGAGGAGGACAAGAAGGACTCCAAGAAGAAGTAGCGTTTGCATGCATACTTATCGCTAAGATATAAGGCGCGTCGTTTTTGCGGCGCGCCTTTTTACTGTTCTATAGATAGATGGAGTGGCACATGATTCGAGCTGCCCTGACGGTCGAAGAGGCTCTGGAGGGCATGAAGGCCCTGGAGCCCAAGATTAAAAACTATGCACGCCTGGTTGTCCGCAAGGGCGTAAACGTCAAGCCCGGTCAGGAGGTCGTCGTTCAGTCTCCGGTCGAGTGCGCGCCGTTTGCGCGCGTGGTGGTCGCGGAGGCCTATGCTGCCGGCGCCGGCCACGTGACGGTCATTTGGGCCGATGATGCCGTGACGAGGCTCACGTACGAGCATGTCGAGAAAAGCTATTTTGAGCAGACGCCCGAGTGGAAGCGCATGCAGCTGGATTCGTTGGCCCAGGACGGCGCCTGCTTTATCTTTATCGAGGGCGCGGACCCTGCCGCCCTTAAGGGCATCGATCCCGCTAAGCCTGCTGCAGCTTCTAAGGCAAGGAACACGCAGTGCAAGGTCTTCCGCCGCGGACTGGACTACAACATCAACCCGTGGTGCATCGCCGGCGCGCCGGTCGTTGCCTGGGCGCGCGAGGTGTTCCCGGGAGACGCCGATGAGGTTGCAATCTATAAGCTGTGGAATGCGATTCTGCACACCGCTCGCGCCGATGGCCAGGACCCGGAGAGCGACTGGGAACTCCATGACGCCGCATTCGAAAAGAACCTGCGTTTCCTGAACGACAATCGTTTCGACTACCTGCATTACACCTCGGCAAATGGAACCGATCTGACGATTGGCATGACGAAAGGTCACGAGTGGGCCGGCGGCAAGGGCAAGACGCCCGATGGGCACCCCTTCTTCCCCAACATTCCCACTGAGGAAGTCTTCACCTCGCCTGATCGTATGCGTGCCGACGGTATCGTGTATTCGGCTATGCCGCTCATTCACCACGGTAACAAGGTTGACGATTTTTGGATTAAGTTCGAGGCGGGCCGCGTAGTGGACTACGATGCCCGCGTGGGTAAGGCGACGCTTGCGAGCATTATTGACACCGATGAAGGTGCCGCTCATCTGGGTGAGGTCGCGCTTATCTCCAAGAATACGCCGATCCGTGAAAGTGGCGTTCTATTCTATGACACGCTCTATGATGAGAACGCTAGCTGCCATCTCGCGCTGGGTGTCGGTTTCCCCGAATGCATCGAGGGTGGGTATGACATGTCCAAAGAGGAGCTCTTGGAGCATGGCGTCAACGTTTCGAGCACGCATGTCGACTTTATGATCGGCACAGACGACATCGATATCACGGGCATTACGCCTGATGGACGTGAAGTTGTGATTTTCCAGAACGGCCAATGGAGTTGGGAATAGTCCCAGACCGTGGTACAATGCCACCCGCGGGCCGTTAGCTCAGCTGGCAGAGCAGGGGACTTTTAATCCCAAGGTCCAGGGTTCGAACCCCTGACGGCCCACCATAGACTAAAAAAGCGACTGGCGGATGCCGGCCGCTTTTTTGTTGCCGCGACACGGGTTCGAACCCGAACTTCTCTATATATAAGAACGCTTGGCGAACAAAACCTGCCTTTTACCGACGGGAAACAAATAGCTGATGCTTTTGGAGTAAAGTGGCGCTCCAGAGATGACCGATGCCTTAACACCTATAAACCAGCTGGTCATCGCCAATATCAGAAGCCACTGCTTCAGTTTTAACCTCAGTGATGCGACTGAGGGACCTATTCATTTGTGAACAAAATATGGAGTGCGCGATTCCCGCCCCCGGCGCCCCTCCGGTCTGGCAATATATCTCCTTGCCGCGCGGCCCGGTCGGACCGGACCAGCCGCCAGGCGTGCACCTTGAGAACCGG
>UROR01000045.1 GCA_900549535.1 uncultured Collinsella sp.
GAGCAGGTTATAGCGCATGGCGTCGGCGCCGTACATGCCAATGAGGTCCATGGGGTCTACGCCGTTGCCCTTGGACTTGGACGTGCGGCTGCCGTCCTTGGCCAGGATCGTCGGGTAGATGACGACGTCCTTAAACGGCACCTCGTCCAGGAAGTACAACGAGCTCATAACCATGCGGGCGACCCACAGCGCGATGATGTCGCGCGCGGTGACGAGCGCCGTCGTGGGGTGATGCCCCTCGAGCAGCTCCGGCTTTTGCGGCCAGCCCTGCGTGGCGAAGGTCCACAGCTGCGAGCTGAACCAAGTGTCCAGCACGTTCTCGTCCTGATGCACGTGATGGCCGCCGCACTTGGGGCACACGTCGGTGTCCTCGGTAAGGGCGTCCTCCCAGCCGCAGTCCTCGCAGTAGAACACGGGGATGCGGTGGCCCCACCACAGCTGGCGGCTGATGCACCAGTCCTTGAGGTTCTCCATCCAGGTGGTGTAGGTCTGCGTCCAGCGCGAGGGGTGGAAGGTGACCTTGCCGGATTTGACGGCGTCAAGCGCCGGCCCCTTGAGCTTATCGACGGCCACAAACCACTGCTCGGACAGCCACGGCTCAAGCGCGGCGTCGCAACGGTAGCAGTGCATGACGGAGTGGTCGTGCTCCTCGACGTGGTCGAGCAGGCCGTGCTCGTCGAACCACTTGATGACGGCCTCGCGGCACTCGTCGCGGTTCATGCCGGTGAACTCGCCGTAGCCCTCGACGACCACCGCGTGCTCGTCGAAGATGTTGCTCTGCGGCAGGTCGTGGGCCTGACCCATGGCGTAGTCGTTGGGGTCGTGGGCTGGGGTGACCTTAACGAAGCCGGAGCCAAAGTTGGCGTCGACATGCCAATCCTCAAAGATGGGGATCTCGCGGTCGACGATGGGAAGCTTGACGGTCTTGCCCACGAAGGCGGCCTTCTCGGGGTCCTTCGGGGAGACAGCGACGCCCGTGTCGCCGAGCATGGTCTCGGGGCGAGTGGTGGCGACGACGATGTAATCCTGGCCGTTGACCGGCTCGGTCAGCGGGTAGCGCAGGTGCCACAGGTGGCCCTTCTCGTCCTTATACTCGGCCTCGTCGTCCGAGATGGCGGTGGTGCAGTTGGGGCACCAGTTAACGATACGCTTGCCACGGTAGATCAGGCCGTCGTGGTACCAATCGCAGAAGACCTTACGCACGGCCTGTGCGTAATCCTCGTCCATGGTGAAGCGCTCGTTGTCGAAGTCGACGGAGCAACCCATGCGCTTGATCTGCTCGACGATGATGCCGCCGTACTCGTGGGTCCAGTCCCAGCAGGCGTCGACAAACTTATCGCGACCGATCTCCAGGCGGCTGATGCCCTCGCTCTTGAGCTTCTTGTCGACCTTGGTCTGCGTGGCGATACCGGCGTGGTCGGTGCCGAGCACCCAGCGCGTGGACTTGCCGCGCATGCGGGCCATACGGACGATGGCGTCCTGGATGGAGTCGTCGGTGGCGTGACCCATGTGGAGCTTGCCGGTCACGTTGGGAGGCGGAATGGTGACGGTGCAGTCGCCCACGCCCTCACGGCGCTTATAGTAGCCGCCGTCGAGCCACTTCTGCAGGATCGCCGGCTCGTTGGTCGACGGATCGTAGTTCTTGGGCATTTCTTCCATATATCTCTCCCTTGCCCATCGGGGAGGAATGTAGGCCCGATTTTCGCTCGGTCAAGTCCTGGCTCGCACGAAGACCACATTAAGTGGTCTTCGGCTCGTGCGGAATCTACGAAAATCGGGCCTACATTCCTCCCCTTAGGTATCGATTACTTCAGTCTGAATGGACTTTGCTGAGACTTTAAACAAACACACAGAATAACACAGGTAGTTGGGGTTATTGCGTATATATAAAATAGCCTCCGACCGCGGGTGGTCGGAGGCTATTTGCAAACACGTTTTAGGCTGGTTTAGCCGTAGATGCGCTGGGGCTGTTCTTCGCCCTTTACGGAGGCTTCGGTCACGATGACCTTGGTGACGCCTTCCTCGCTGGGCAGATCGAACATTGTCTGCTGCAACACGTCCTCGCAGATGGAGCGCAGGCCGCGGGCGCCGGTCTTGCGGGCGAGCGCCATGCGGGCGATCTCGTGCAGGGCCGCGTCCTCAAACTCAAGCTCAACGTCCTCGAGCTGGAACATCTTGCGGTACTGACGCACCACGGCGTTCTTGGGCTCGGTCAGAATCGACACCAAGTCGTCCTCGTCAAGCGCCTGCGTCTGGGTGACGACGGGCGTACGTCCCACAAACTCGGGAATCATGCCAAAGGCGTTGAGGTCCTGCGGGAGCACCTGACGCAGCAGGTCGTTCTCGTCGACCGAGGTGGGGCCGGCGATCTCGGAGTTAAAGCCCACGCCCCTGTTGCCCACGCGATCGGCGATGATCTTGTCCAGCCCCACAAAGGCACCGCCGCAGATGAACAGGATGTTGGTCGTGTCGATCTGCAGCAGCTCCTGCTGGGGATGCTTGCGGCCACCGGTGGGCGGAACGCTGGCCACCGTACCCTCAAGAATCTTAAGCAGCGCCTGCTGAACGCCCTCGCCCGAAACATCGCGGGTAATGGAGAGGTTCTCGGCCTTGCGGGCGATCTTGTCGATCTCGTCCACGTAGATAATGCCAACCTGCGCGCGCTCGATATCGCCATCGGCGGCATTGATGAGCTTGAGCAGGATGTTCTCCACGTCCTCGCCCACGTAGCCGGCCTCGGTGAGCGCGGTGGCGTCGGCGATGGCAAACGGCACCTCGAGGATGCGCGCGAGCGTCTGGGCCAACAGGGTCTTGCCAGTACCGGTGGGACCGAGCAGCAGGATGTTGGACTTGGCGAGCTCTACCTCGTCCATATCGTCATCGAACTGCGAGCCCATGTCGTCATCAAAGGCAGACACCGCAGCGCCGCCCTCAATCACGCGGCGATAGTGGTTGTACACGGCCACCGACATGGCGCGCTTGGCGTCCTCCTGGCCCATGACATAAGCCGAAAGCTCGTCATAGATCTCGTGCGGCGTCGGCACATGCGTAATGACCTGACGGGCGTCGTCCTCCAGCTCAAAACCCTCGGCCTCAGGATCTACAGCAGGCTGACCGGCAGCCTGGCCGTGGTCGCTGAGAAAGCCCGGCAGCTTGCCGTTACGGGCAGCGTCCATAAAGTCCGAAGCCAGCGACTCCTCGAGAATCTCGGAGCAGGCGGCAACGCACTCGTCGCAGATAAAGATGTTGGTCGGACCCTTTACAAGGCGGCGAACCTGCCCCTGCTCTTTTCCGCAGAAGGAGCAGCGGATGGGGTTGCCATTCTCGTCAAAGTTGTCCTGCATGTTTCCTGCCATCCTAGGCGTCCTTCGCGGCGAGATCGCGCGAGGTGACGATACGGTCGATCAGGCCGTAGTCGAGGGCCTCGGCAGCGGTCAGGTAGTTGTCGCGCTCGGTGTCGGCCTGGACCTTCTCGATAGGCTGGCCAGAGGCGTCGGACAGGATCTGGTTGAGCTCGCGGCGGGTCTTCTTGATCTCCTCGGCCACGATCTCGATCTCGGTCTGCTGACCTTGAGCACCGCCGCTGGGCTGGTGAATCATGACCTTGGAGTGCGGCAGGCAGAAGCGCTTGCCCTTGGCGCCGGCCGAAAGCAGCACGGCAGCCATAGACGCGGCCATACCGACGCAGATGGTGGAGACCTGCGGCTTGATGAAGTTCATGGTGTCAAGAATCGCCAGGCCAGAGTAAACCTCGCCACCGGGCGAATTGATGTAGAGCGAGATATCCTTCTCGGCATCCTGGCTCTCAAGATGCAGCAGCTGGGCAACGACCAGGTTGGCGCTGACGGAGTTGATCTCCTCGCCCAAGAAGATGATGCGGTCGTTGAGCAGGCGCGAATAGATATCGTAGCTGCGCTCGCCGCGCGGCGTCTGCTCGATAACGTATGGCACGAGGGCGGAATCGAACTTAGCGATCATACGCATCTCCATTTCTCTTACGGACCAATAGTGGTTCTAGATAAACGTACGGTGCCCGCATGCTATGCATTGGCTGGCACCGTACGAAGCAACCGGATAACCGGTGTATAACTTTACCCCATCACGGGCACATGCATGCGCTCGCGAGCAAGGTGGCGAGAATTACTCGGCGTCCTTGGCGGTCTCGTCGACCTCGGTCACCTTGGCGTTCTCGACCAGGTGATCGACGGCCTTGGAGCGACGGATGGACTCGCGGACGGCAGGCATGCGGCCATCGGCGATGAACTCAGCCTTGGAAGCCTCGACGTCCTTGACGCCGGCCTTCTCGAACTCGGCGTTGATGTCGTCCTCGGTGACCTCGATCTTGAGCTCACGGGCGAGGGCGTCGAGCGCCAGGGACTCACGGGCAACGTCGTTGGCCTGCTTGTGCAGGTCGCCAATGAACTGCTCCATGGTCAGACCGGAAGCGGGCAGCCAGGTGTCCAGCGTCATGCCGCGGGCAGCGAGGTTGGACAGGAAGTTCTGGCCAAGCTCCTCAAAGACGGACTGCTCGTAGTCGGCGTCCATCTCGTCGAGCTGCAGGCGCTCGGCGAGAGCAGAGACGCAACGGTTCTCCTTCTCGGCCGGGAGGCGGGAAGCCTTGTCCTGCTCGATCTCGATCTTGATGGCGTCGCGCATGGCGTCGATGCTGTCGAAGCCGAAGTCGGACTTGACGAGCTCATCGGTGAGCTCGGGGGTGTTGCGGACCTTGATGCCCTTGACGGTGACCTCGACGGTGTGGGTCTCGGCCTCCTCGCCCTCCTCGACCTCGTCGGTCCAGGTGACGGTCTTGACGTCGTCAACGTTAGCGCCGATCAGGGCCTCGTTGAACTCCTTGGGGTTGCTGTCGCTACCGGCGATGAGCATGCGGCCCTCGGCAGCGAAGTTGTCGGCGTTCTCGACGGCCTTGAGGTTGACGGTGACGTAGTCCTCGGCCTCGGCGGCGCGACCCTCGACGTCCTCGAAGGTGGCACGGTAGTTGAGGAGCATCTCGACCTGGTTGTTGATCTCGGACTCGGTGACCTCCGCGGGAGGCATCTCGATCTCGACAGCGTCGAAGGAGGAGAGCTCGGCAGCAGGACGCAGGGAGAACTCGACGGTGTAGGTGTAGTCCTCGTGATCCTTAGCGAGGTCGAGCTCCTTGTAGTCACCGTTCTTGGTGGGGACGATGTCCAGCTCGTTGAGGACGGCGGGCTCGTTGGCGGCGATCAGGTCGTTGGTGGCCTGAGCGAGGGTAGCCTCGGCGCCAAGAGTGGAGTCGATGACCGGACGGGGAGCCTTGCCGGCACGGAAGCCCGGGAAGCGGTACTTCTTGGCGGTGTCCTTGTAGGCCTTCTTAATCGCGGCGTCGACGTCGGCGGCCGGGATGGTGACCGTAGCGGTGAGCTTGGCGTCCTTGACGTCAGAAGCGGTGATGTTCAACACGTTCCTCCTCATACTGCCCAGCTTATCTGAGGTGCTGGTACCTTTATGCAACAAAGTGTCGCGACGGCCGAGGCCGACGCTGGTGCGTTGGTGCGGGCGAAAGGACTCGAACCTTCACGGGAATCCCACCAGAACCTAAATCTGGCGCGTCTACCAATTCCGCCACGCCCGCATGAGCGCACAGACTAGGAATGATAGCAGATACGAACGGCAAGCGCACGCACACGTTTTACAGGCTCACGACCTCACCACGAGTGCAAAAGGCGGGGCGAGTTGCCCCGCCCCGCCAATTACGACTTGTTCGCTGACCCGCTACTCCCCCAGCAGGGCCTTCTCGGGCGTGATGGGCAGCGAGCGCACCTGGTGGCCGGTGGCGTGCGCCACGGCCGATGCCACGGCGGCGAGCGGCGTGTTGATGACGACCTCGCCGATCGACTTGGCACCAAACGGACCCGTCGGCTCGTAGCTCGGCTCAAAGGCCACGCGAATGCTGCCGATATCCAGGCGCGTGGGAAGCTTGTAGCTCATAAAGTTACCGGTGCGCAGGCGGCCGCGATCATCGTGCTCGACGATCTCGTAGAGCGCGTGGCCGATACCCTGGGCAATGCCGCCCTCGGCCTGGACGCGCGCAAGCGCCTCGTTGATCACGGTGCCGCAGTCCACGGCCGCCGCGTAGTCCACCACGGTCACCTTGCCGGTGGCCTTGTCGACCTCGACCTCGGCAATGCCGGCCATAAACGGCGGAGGCGAAACGGGCAGGCAGGCAGAGGCATGCGAGGTGAGCGCGTCGCCGCCCGCGATGTTCTTGACGCACAGGTTGGCAAAGTCGCGCAGCGTGAGGTAGCGGTTCTGCTCGCGGGCGGCACGCTCGTCGGACAGGCGCACGTACTGGCCGTCGAAGACAACGTCGGCGGCGTCCACGTCCCACATCTGGGCGGCCTTAGCGCAGATCTTCTCGCGAAACTCCGTCGCGGCGTTCTTGGCTGCCAGGCCCGTCACGTACGTGCCCGAACTCGCGTACGAACCGGCGTCAAACGGCGACACATCGGTGTCCACGCCGCGCACCACGATCAGCGAGCTCTCCACGCCCAGCTCCTCGGCGGCAATCTGCGCCAGGATCGTGTCGACGCCCATGCCGTTATCGGTAGCGCCGGTGCCGATGGTAATAAAGCCGTCCTCTTCCAGGCGCATGTCGATGCCGGCGATATCCACGTTGGAAATACCCGAGCCCTGCATGGTGAGCGCGCAGCCAAGGGCGCGCACGCGGTCGCCCAGGTCCACGGCCAGCGGCTTGTCGCGCCAGCCGATCATGTCCATCGCGCGCAGCAGGCAGCGGTCGAGTGCGCAGGCGTTGAGCTTCTCGTTGTAGTACTGCGGCATGATCTCGCCCTCGCGCACGATGTTCTTAAGGCGCAGGTCGGCGGGGTCCATGTGCAGCATGTCGGCGAGCTCGTTGACGGCGCTCTCCACGGCAAACTGGCCCTGGGTGGCACCGTAGCCGCGATACGCGCCGCCGCGGTTGGTGTTGGTGTAGACGGCGTCCCACCTAAAGCGGCTCGCCTTTACGTGGTTGTAGATGGGCAGGCTCTTATGACCCGAAAGGCCGATCGTCGTGGTGGCGTGCTCGCCGTACGCGCCGGCGTTGGACAGCGTGTGCAGATCGATGGCCGTGATGGTGCCGTCGTTCATGGCGCCCAGCTTAACGGTCATCTGCATCTGGTGGCGCGAGTTGCCCGCGGTGATGGTCTCCTCGCGGGTATAGCAGCAGTAGCTCGGACGGCCGGTCTGCTGGGTGACGAACGCCACGAAGATCTCGCAGCAGCCCGTCTGCTTGGAGCCAAAGCCGCCGCCGATGCGCGGCTTAATGACCTGCACCTGCGACTGCGGAATATCGAGCGACTGCGCGACCATGCGGCGCACGTGGAAGGGCACCTGCGTGGAGGTGGTCACCGAAATGCGGCCGAAGGCGTCGGTCGTCGCGAAGGCGCGGAAGGTCTCCATGGGCGCGGTCTGCGTGGCCTGGCTGGTGTAGGTGCGGGTGAAGACGATGTCGCTCTGGGCGAACGCCTCATCAAGGTCGCCAAAATCGCTGGTACCGCTGCACACCAGGTTGCGAGCAACGTCGCCGCCCTGCGGGAACATAAAGGTCACGTCGCCCTCGGGGTGGACCACGATGTCGTTATCGAGTGCCTGGGTAAAATCGAGCAGCGGCTCGAGCACCTCATAGTCGACCTTGATGAGTTTGAGCGCCTTGTCGGCAGCCTCCTCAGTCTCGGCGGCGACGATCGCCACCTCCTCGTTTTGGTAACGGACGAGGTTCTCGAGAATCAGGCGGTCGTAGGGACTCGGCTGCGGATAGCTCTGGCCGGCAATGGTAAAGCGCCGCTTGGGCACGTCCTCGTAGGTGTAGACGCCCACGACGCCGGGCACCTTCAGGGCGCGCGACGTATCGATGGAGCGAATCTTGGCGCGGGCATACGGGCTTCGCTTGAGTTTGACGATGAGCGCGCCGGCGGGCACCATATCGCCCGTGTAGACGGGACTGCCCTCGAGCAGAGCCTTCGAGTCCTTCTTGGGCTGCTTGTGGGTAATCTGCTTGTAGGTGACGCCGTCGCAGCTGGTGTCGTTGACCGGCAGCTCGGGCATCTCAAAGCCCACCTGCACGCCAGACTCGTTGAGGAAGCGGACGATGGCGCGCAGCTGGCTCTCATAGCCGCTGCAGCGGCAGAGGTTGCCGGCGAGCTGGCGCGAGAGCTCCTCGCGCGTGGCGACGAGGCTCGGGTCCTCCTTGGCGGCACGGGCGAGCGCCAGCACGTTCATGATGAGGCCGGGGGCGCAAAAACCGCACTGCTCAGCGCCTTCGGCAGCCATCGCACGGGCGAGAGCCTCGGACTCGGCCTTAAGGCCCTCAAGCGTGGTGATGGTGTGTCCCTCAACACGGGCGGCGGGAACCGAGCAGCTCAGCACCGGGTCGCCGTCGAGCCACACCGTGCACAGGCCGCAGTTGGTGGTCTCACAGGCGCAGCGCACCGACGCACAACCCTGCTCGCGTAACAGTGCAAAGAGCATGGTGTCGGGGGCAATCTGAACCTTGACCTTGCGGCCGTTGAGCGTAAAGGAAAGATCGATGAGTTTGGCAGCCATTAGCGCACCTCGCTAGAATCGACGCCGGGCACGCGGCGGCAGGAATACTCGTCCGTGGCAAACTTGGGGATCTGCACGGTCTCGAGCTCGCGGGCAAGCGCGGCCGAAAGCTCGATGCCGGCGGCGCGACGCACAGCCTGGATGGCGAGCGGGGCCGAGATGCGGCGGCGATACTCGGCAGAGCCCCACAGGTTGGTGCCGTAGCTCAGGGCACGCACGGATGCCGCTAGGGCACGCAGCTCGTCCTCAGAAGGTTGCTCGTTCACCAGGCCACACGCCTCGCCCTGCAGCAAGGTCGCGCGCAGCGGACGGGCGCCCACGGTGACATGCCAGGTGTTATCCCACCAGGCGGCGGTGACGTTTAAGGAGGGGAAGTCGGTCGCGGCCTTGCGCACAGCCTCATAGCTTGCGCGGTAATCGTGCTTAACGACCACGACGTACTCGATCACGTCGCGCACGTAGCCCATGTCCACGAACTCGGCGAGCGGCACGCGGCCGGCCCCCGTCAGCTCAACATAGGAATCGAGCGCGAGGAAGGCGGAGAGAACGTCCGAGAAGCCAAAGCGACCGTAGATGCTGCCGCCCACCGTGGCGGTGTTTCGCAGCTGCACGCCCACGATGTCGTGGACGGCGAACTCAAAGACGTTGTTGACAAGCGCGTTGAGCTCGACATGGCGCTCGAGCTGGCGCAGGGTGCACATGGCGCCGATGCGAAACTCGGTCTCGGTCTCCTCGATCTGATCGAGTCCGCAGGCCGAAAGGTCAATCGCCGTCGCCACGCGACGCAAACCCAGGCGCATCCAGATGCCGCCGCCCAAAATCTTGTTGTTGCGGTTCTTCTGCAAGAGCTCATAGGCTTCGGCCGCGTTTCCAACACGGACGTAGGTACCGAACTTGAGCACGTTCTCCCCCATCTCTTCACTTGTCCAGTACTTTTAAGTGTACCAAACGAGGGGCCGTCGCCATCGTCACCATAGAAAAAGGCTCCCAGCCAAGATGACTGGGAGCCTTCCGCGATGCTATGTCGAGCGAAGAATTAGCAGACGCCCTGGGCGAGCATAGCGTCGGCGACCTTCAGGAAGCCGGCGATGTTGGCGCCCATGACGAAGTTGCCCTCCTGGCCGTACTCCTTGGCGGTGTCGTCCACGTTGTGGAACATGCCGCGCATGAGCTGCTCGAGCTTGCCGTCGACCTCCTCGAAGGTCCAGGACAGGTGCTCGGCGTTCTGGCTCATCTCCAGGCCGGACACGAGAACACCGCCGGCGTTGGCAGCCTTACCGGGCATAAAGGCGACGCCGTTCTCCTGGAAGTAGGTCGTGGCCTCGATGGTCGTGGGCATGTTTGCGCCCTCGCCGACCACCTTGCAGCCGTTGGCGACGAGCGCCTGGGCGTCCTCGAGCAGCAGCGTGTTCTCGCGAGCGCAGGGCAGCGCGATATCGCAGGGAAGCTGCCACACGCCGCGGCCGTCGCCCTCGTGCCACACGGCGTTGGGCTTCTCGTCAACGTACATAGCGAGCGTAACGCCCTTGTCGTGGCCAGAGCGCTTCTTATTGTAGATGTGCTCGAGCACGGTGTAGTCGATGCCGTCGGGATCCTCGACCCAGCCGTGGGTGTCGGAGCAGGCGAGCACCTTGCCGCCGAGCTGAGTGACCTTCTGGACCGCGTAGATAGCGACGTTGCCGGAGCCGTGAACGACGACGTTCTTGCCCTCGAAGGAGTCGCCGCGGCTCTTGAGGTACTCGTCCACAAAGTAGGCCAGGCCGTAGCCGGTGGCCTCGGTACGGGCGAGCGAGCCGCCAAAGGAGAGGCCCTTGCCGGTGAGGACGCCGGTCCACTCGTTGGTCAGGCGCTTGTACTGACCGAACAGGTAGGCAACCTCGCGGCCGCCAACGCCCAGGTCGCCGGCGGGAACGTCGGTGTTGGGGCCAATGTGGCGATAGAGCTCGGTCATGAAGGACTGGCAGAAGTGCATGATCTCGTTGTTGGACTTGCCCTTGGGATCAAAGTCGGAACCGCCCTTGCCGCCGCCCATGGGAAGAGTGGTCAGGCTGTTCTTGAGAATCTGCTCCAGGCCCAGGAACTTGAGCATGCCCAGGGTGACCGTCGGGTTAAAGCGCAGGCCGCCCTTGTAGGGTCCAATGGCAGAGTTAAACTCGACGCGGTAACCGCGGTTGACCTGAACCTTGCCCTGGTCGTCGACCCAGGGGACACGGAACATAACGATGCGCTCGGGCTCGACGAGGCGCTCAAGCAGGGCGGCCTCCTCGTACTCGGGATGGGCGTCGAGCGCCGGCTGGATGGTGCCGAGGATCTCGGTCGCGGCCTGGATGAACTCAGGCTGCTCGGGATAGCGGGCCTTGAGCTCGTCGAGAACTTTCTGCGTGTAGCTCATGCTTCCTCCAATTGATGGAAAAGAAAAGTGTCGTTCGAGGCGCCCCATGCGCCGCGAGCTTTATCGAGTATGGATAATATCGCACTGTTGCAGCAAAGTTTCGCATAAGCCGACGAGCGGATGTTTCGTTTTGATTACGATGCAGGTAGAAGCGTTTTTGAGTGTCTGACGCGCAAAACCCGTGTTTCAAACCTGTTTCGTCCACGTGTTCCAAACCACCACATTGGGGACAGGCACCTTTGTGGTGGTTTTTGGTGGTTAGAGGACGAGCTGATGGTAGTCAGCGGGGGTTATGCGGCCTTCGGTGGCAGCGCGGAAGGCGGCGAGTGCATCGCCCGAGAACGGCATGGCCCAGCACAGCCCGCAGCCGGCGGTAATGGAGCCGGGCAAAGGCATAATGCGCCCGGGCACGCCGGCATCCAGGCACAGCTGCTCGCATTCCATCACATCGAAGGTGCTATCGAACGAAACGATGATCTTGCGTTCGTGGTCGAGGGCATCGCTTAGCGAAGTCGCCCGATGCGAATCGCGATACGCAGCTGCCGCGGCCTCTTCCTCGGCCGTATGCCCACAGCCACCACAGCCGCAGGTACAAGGCTCGGAACCATCGCAAATGCAAGGCTCTCCCGTGTCAGGGCAAATATCGTGAGACATGGCAACTCCAATCGTCTAGGCGAGTAACTCGGCCGCCGCAAACTCCTCGGGCGTATTGACGTTCTCGAAGCAGAGCGTCGAGCCCGCGACCGCGACAATCTGCGGCTCATCCATATAGCCAGCCTGAACGCGATTGATCAGGCAGCGAATGCGCTGGCGGTCGCAGGCGAGCAGCTCATGGGCAACCGGCGCGCAAGCCTGGCGGCGCCACACGGCGCACAGCGGCTCAATCCCCCGCTCCTCGCGCGGCACGCACACGTCGAGCGCCTCGGCCTCGACACAGCCGGCAAGGGCACCGATTAGCTCCGAAGAGACAAACGGCATATCGCAGGCGACGATAGCCACGAGAGGCAGTCGGGCCGCAGTCAGCGAGCTCGCAATGCCGCGCATGGCACCCGCCGGTCCTTCAAGGTCCGCCACCACACGCGGCACCAGGCCGCCAAACGTGCGTTCCTCCAGATAGGCAAGCTCGCTGGGACGCGAAGTCGTCACGACCAACTCGCCGGCAACTGGCGCCAGCCGGCCCAGCACGCGCTCGATGAGCGGCTCGCCGCAAAACGACATGCGCGCCTTATCGCAGCCCATGCGCGACGACAGCCCGCCCGCCTGGACGACACAAGAAAGATCGGCACGTCTTACGGTAGTCATACGACAAAACACCTCCATCGGCATGCTCGAAACCCGATGCACGAAGCTAAATACAGCCGCCGAAATAGCGGCGCTACGAAAAGCTCGTGCAAAAACAAAACAGCGCCTTTGCGGCACGCAGCAAGACCGCGAGCACAAAAGCGCTGGTAGCGTATGGCGGGAACGTATGTGAATCGAACACATCCAAGACGTTTTGCACGCCTCGCAACGGTTTTGAGGACCGCGGAGCCCACCGGAGCCCATCCGTTCCCAAGTGCGGCGGTATTTTACCAAACCGAAACGGCTCCATCCCAAAAAGACGAGCAAGAAGTTGCGGTGGAATAGTTCCTGTATTTGCTGCCAAAGCCTCCAAATAGGAACTATTTCACCGCAACTGAGGAGGCGGGAGCGAGTGACCGGCTTAGCGCAGGGACCTCAGGCCGCCGGCGTTCTTGTCGAGCACCGTAAAGCGCACGACATCCAGGTGCTCCAGGATGCTGATGGCTCGCTTGCGCGACACGCCTAGGGCCTCGCGCAGGACGCTTGTGGTAGCAGCGCCGCCGGCATCAGCGATGGCTTCGGCGATGAGCTCGCGCGCATGGGCCTCGGCAGCGGCGGACAGGGCCACGTCGCGCTCGACCTTGACGATTGAGCGGTTGAGCGAAAGCTCGCGCAGGGCACGCGTCACGGTGTCGCGATCGAGCTGTAGCTGCTCGCCTACCTCGGGCAACGTCGGCGCATCGAGGCCAGCTTTGTCCAGCAGGGCAACGATACGCTCGCAGGCCTCGCGCACCACGCGCGCCGCCGCAGCGGCGGAGTGCGGGTCGAACACCTCGGCACCTTCGGAGGCGCACACGCCACGCGAGCAGCCCTCGGCAATCAACGCCGCGGCAACGGCATCGTCGGCGGCAGGCCAGGCAGCATGAGCGACGGCACCGGGCGTAAAGCCGGTCTCCTTGGGAGCCGCCGCGTGCATGGCCGACAGGGTCGTCGCGAGCGTGTCCATCGCACCATCAAGCACGGCGGCACTCGCGTACAGCGCCACGTCGCCCGCGGCAAGCTCGCGCACGCCGCCCTCCGCCACCAGCGCACGCAGCGCAGCGTCAACATCGCCGGCAGCCATATCCAGCGCCGTAACAACATCGGCAGCCGTAACCGGCAGTGTCTGCAGTGCCAGCCACGCGTCGACCGCGCCCGCAACATCCCCAGCTTCGAGCGCCGCATACAGCGCACACTCCCCGTCGGAAAGCTCACGCGAGCGACGGCAGCGCGAAAGCAGCACGCGCCCGCCGCCAATGAGCATCACCGGCGAATACGACAGCACCACGGCATGGTCGCCAGAGCGCAGCGGCAGCGGGTCCTCCAGGCGCACCTGAACGGTACGCGTCTCGCCCACCGCCACAGGAGCCTCGCCCTCCATGAGCATGATGCGGCCGACGACCTCGGCCGTGCCCGCCATCACGTGCACGCGTGCGCCCGACTCGAGCACACGCGGCTTGGCGCCCTCGCGGCCCAGGTAGGTAAACGTCATCATAAAGCGCAGCGTCTGGCCAAAGCGGCCCTCCACGCCGAGCATCTCGCCGCGATCGAGCGCCGCGACGCCATCGCCCACCAGGTTGAGTGCCACGCGTTGACCGGGCAGCGCCCGCTGCGTATCGCCATGCACCTGGATCCCACGCACGCGGCAAACCGCGCGCGACGGCAGCGCGACGAGCTCGTCGCTCACCGCGACGGGCGCATCGTGCAACGTTCCCGTCACCACGGTACCGACGCCCTTGATCGTAA
>UROR01000046.1 GCA_900549535.1 uncultured Collinsella sp.
TGCAGTTCCCGCACATCCTAGACTCGCAGGCCCCGCCGAAGTGGCGCTCGATAGCGGCGTCAGTCACCCCCATCGGGTAGCCGCCGACCCTCGAGTCACTCATCGCGCTCCGCCCCCCCTACGCTCTCGTCGAGCAGGTCGATGGCATCCCCGACGGTCGTCTCGATGCTCGTCAGCTGGCGGCGCAGGTTCTGCACGAGGTTCGCGCCGGCGACCTCCGCCCTTCCCGCCTCGTAGGCGCGCTCGATCATGTCGGTCACCGCGACCTGCATCGCCGTGTCGTTGTAGCCGCGCCTGACGCGGTACTTCCCCAGATAGGCGTGCGCCCTGTCCTGCGGCCTGCACTCGCGGTCGAAATGGAACACCTCGACCGCGTCTGCCTTGATCTGCTCCAAAGTCTCCATCACAAACGTCCCCTCTCTCGGTTCCTCTCGTTGCAGCGCTCGATTGCCGCGTCCACGTCCTCCTGCGTGAAACCCTCGGCGTCGAGCAGGCTGACGACCGCCTGGACCACGTCCATGCACTCGTCGATAAGGTTCTGGCGGTACTCCCTGCGCGCCGTCATGATCGGGCTGAGGCGCATGTCGTCGCAATCCTGCCAAGCGCCGTATACCTCGGCCGCCTCCTCGAGCGGCTTGAGCGCCTGCACCTTGGGTGCGTCCGGCTCATCGAGCGCCCCGAACTCGAACTTGTAACCGTCCCTCATCAGATGCGCCTCCCCTGTGCCAGCGCCGCGCGCATGGCGTTGACCTCTCGGCCCGACTCGCTCCTCGTTCCGAGGTACACGTCCACGGGCCGCTTGCTCGCGTCCCTTCGCGCCACGTTCTCGCACCACCCGCAGCAGTACCTCTGGTTCCTGTACGCCGTGCGGAACCGCCTGCCGCACTGCCCGCACACGAGCACGTAGCCCCCGCGCCTGTCCAGCGACTCAGCCCTCATGTCGCGCCTCCCAGTAGTTGCACCTCGCGAGCCCCTGCGTGGCGTGCACGAAGTCGGGGCAGCGCATGCACGTGTACCGCTTGCGACCCTCGCCAGACGCCGTCATGACCGCCTCGCTCACGGCGCAGAACCCGCACGTCTCGCAGCGGGCGCTGCGCGGCCCGTCGTCGTAGATGCTCACAGACCCCTTCGGTCTGCCCATGTTCTCGCTCCTCTCGGCGTCCAAGCTCATGACGCCCTCCTCTCGCATGCGGCCCTCGCATCAAGCAGACGCCGCGCGTCCTGGTACGCCTTGAGCGCCACCGGATCGGCGGTCGTCCCCCTCGGGGCCTTCACCTTCGCCGGGTCGATGCCCGGGTGTTCCTCGCGCCACCTGCGCTCGAGCTCCGCCCTCGTCTGCTCGGGCGTCCTCGTGGGCCTGAACGTGGCGGCCTGAATCTCGGCATCGGTCGGCTTGCCGCGGGCATGGGCCTCGGCGTCGAGGCGCTTCTGGTTGCCGTTCCATAGCATCGCCGCGGCCTTGAGCGAGGTTACGGGCATCCCGTTCGAGCGGATCCAGCCCTGCGACTCGTAGTGCGCCCAGAACTTGTCGGGGTCGCCGCTGATGCAGTTGGCAGCGAAGTACTCGCGGCACTCGTCCAGGGTCGGCGGGGTGAAGCCGTCGGTGTCGCCGCCGCGCGTACCATCAACACAAGCTAGGCTAGGTAAAGCTAAGCTAGGATAGGTTAGGTTAGGGTTTTCGCTTTCGGAAACCTCGGTTTCGGGTTCTGAAAACCTAGGTTTCCCGTTTTCAAAACCCAGGTTTTCGCTTTCGGAAACCTCGGTTTCGGGTTTTTGCTCAGGCTCGGGTTCAGGCTCCGGCTCTGCCTTGGCCTTGCGGGGCCTGCCGCCTTTCTTGGCCTGCTCTCGCCTTTCCTTGGAGTTGTCGATGGCGTTCTTGAGTCCCTTGAAGGCCCTCTTGACGTTCTTGGGCAACTCGATCTCAATCCCGTGGAGGCCGTACATGAGCACCGCGTCCGCGAGCATCATGCGCTCCCTCATGTCCTCGGGGTCGTTCGGATCGTAATCGTCGTACAGCTCGGCTATCGAGTCGGCGAAAACCGTGAAGTCCTTGGCCATCAGAACCACCCCCAGAGAAGCGAAGAGAAGAACAGGAAACCCGCGGAGAAGGAGGCGGCGAACAGGGCCGCCTCCCAGTGGTCGCGGATGATGTCGGGTACGTGCCTCATCAGAACGGCACGTCCTCGTCGTAGAACTCGGACTGCGGGACCGCGGCGTAGGCCTGCTGGGCGCTCCACTGCGGCGCGGGCTGCGCCTGTGGCTGCACGGGCACCGTGTCCGCGAGGCTCTGCTGCGGCTGGGCCTGCGTCTGCCCCTCACGGCGCACCATGACCTCGATCTCGTCGACGATAACCTCGAGCTTGGAGCGCTTCTGGCCGTCGCGCTCCCAAGAGCTGTAGCGCAGCTTGCCCTCGATCGCGACCTTCATCCCCTTGGCGAGGAAACGGCCAACGGCCTCGGCGCGGTTGCCGAACATCGTGCAGTCGACGAAGTTGGGGTAGTCCTCCCACTCGCCGGTCTGCGCGTTGCGGCGGCGGTCGTTTACCGCCACGCCAAAGGACAGGACCTGCGTGCCGCCGGCGGTGGCGCGAAGCTCGGGGTCGCGGGTGAGGTTGCCGCTGATGTTCACTCGGTTGATACTCACTGCCCGTCCTCCTTTGCGGTCATGCAGCCCTTGATGGCATCGACGAGGCGCGGCCCCTGCATGTAGCCCAGGCCGCTCACGCGGCGGCCGTCGCGGATATGGCACACCTCGACGATCTTCTGCGCCGTGACCGGGCCGATGCCCGGGAATGAGCGGGCGAACTCCTCGACCTTGAGCCTCTGCGCGATGGGCGCCTCGATGGCGACCTCGGGCGGGATGTTGCCCGCCTTGCAGGCGGCCTTGAACGCGGCGCGCTCGCGGCGCGTGTGGATGGCCCTCGCCATCGCCTCCTTGCGCTGCTCCGGCGTTCGGAGCGGCGGTAGGTTGCTCTCTCCCATGTCCTACATCCTCTCGACGTATCCGTGAATGCCGTTGTCGACCATGACGGTCCTCACGCGACGCAGCTCGTCCGCCGTGGCGCACTCGATGACAACGCGGTAGCCCCTCTGCGGTGCTGGGGCCGCATCCTCGGCCACATCCGGCTCGGGGCGCGACGGGACCACCCGTACGCACCTCGGCACGCCCAAGGGCGGCTCAGGCTCGGGCTGCTCGTCGGGCAGCGGCTCGGGGTCGGACGGCAGCGGCGCGGGCTCCGGCTCGGGCTCCGGTGCGGGCGCCATCGCCTGCTCGTAGGTCGACACGAGCGCGGCGGCCTTGGCCGCCTCCTCGCGGTGCGCGGTGACCGCAGCCGCCACCTCGCCCGAGTCCGTCGGTAGCGTCCTCGTCCACCACGCCACTGCCCACGCCTTCTCGGACTCGTCGGTGTAGTCGAGGCCGTTGACGAACTTGAACTGGTGCAGCAGCTCGCCCACGCGGCGCTCGATGATGTTCTTGGCCTTGACCTCACCGAAGCTCGCGTTGAGCCACTTGTCGTCGGCGATGCGCTCGTAGGGCATCAAAGGTCCCATCTCGCCCGCGAGGTCGTAGTAGTGGCCACTGAGCGCGGCTAGGCGGCGGGCCCTGCACTCACCGTCGTATCGGTCGATTTCGGCCTTGTACTCATCGGAGATCTTGTCGATTGGCGCCGTGATCTCGCCGATGGTCTTGTCGAACGTCTTGAGCAGGTCGCTGTACTTCTTCTTCGCGGCCTTGCGCTGCGCCTCGATGGGCTTCTTCACGTCGTTGACCGCAGCGCGGTACTTCTTCGCCGCCTTGAAGTCCTCGTCCTTCTCGATGTGCTTGACGTCCGCGTAGTCCGCCAGCTTCTCATCGACGTTCTTCTTGAGCTTCGCCAGCTTGTCCTCGAGCGTGTCGTCGATGGCGAGCGACGCCACCAGCGTGTCGAAGTCCTTCTCGAGCGGCACGGCCTCGACCGCCAAAACCTCGTCTGCCATCAGAAGCCTCCCAGAAGGTCGTCGTCGGTCGCATACTCGGCGGGCGCGGGCTCATAGACGGGCGCGGGCTCCGGCTCGGGTGCGGCGGGCTCGAGTTGCGCCTTGCGGGCCGCGATCTCCTCCTCCATCCAAGAGGCCGCGCGGCGCGCCTGCATGGGCGTCATGTCGTGCATGTTGCCCGACGAGCAGCCCACGGCGGCGCAGATGGCGGCCATGGCCCCGGCGCTGTCGAGCCCGGTCGACGCCATGAACGGCTTGAACAGGTCGCGCACGGGCTGCAGGTCGGCCACGGGCTCGACGCTCTCGGCCTCGACGGCCTGAGTGCCGGCGCGCATGTCGCGCTCGACCTTCTGGTCCATCTCCTCGCCCGTGTACATCCCGCCGAACTCGTCGGGGTAGGCCAGGCGCCACGCGCCGGCCTTGGCGCACTTCTCGATCATGACGCCCGGCATCTTCGCCCAGTTGCTCTTGCCGGTGCTGTAGTCGGTGAGCGCCAGCTCGACGTATGCGGGCTTCTTGCCGTCGGTGAAAGCGACCTCTGCCCAGCCGCCGATGAGCTGCTCCCCGATCATCTTGTAGACGGCGGAGCCCTTCTTCTTGACGACCTCGCCGTCGCGGAGCACCACGACGCCGCTCTCGATGCCGCCGTAGTTGGGCTGCTTGTTCGCGCGGCGGTTGAACACCTGGTAGGAAGTGATGATGCTCGCCGGGGCGTCCCTGTACTTCACCAGGTAGACCTCCTTGGTGAAGGGGTTCAGGTGCTGGCGGTTGCACAGCTCGATACACAGCGCCAGCTCGCTTTCGGTCGCGTTCGGGCACAGCCGCTCGCGGATGTCCTGCGAGGTGAACTTGACGGGCATGCCCGCATCGTCCTTGTACTCGATGATCTTGTTATTCATTGAAGGTCACCTCTCCTTCATTGACCTCGACCTTCTCGATGTTCACGCCTGCCAGCTCGGCGAACACGCCGCGCGGCCCGTCCAGCTTGTAGATGCGTTCCATGCGGCCAGCGCTGTCGACAATGCGGTCGTAGATCTCGAGGTCCTGCGCATCGGCTCCCAACAGCTTCGGACCGAACAGAAGCCCGTAGGCGATGCCGCGCAAGCACGCGGGCTTAAGGCCCCTTTTCCCTATCTCAGCGCCCTTCTCGTCTGCGACGAGGATTAAGTTCGTGGCAAACTCGTCAAGCACCTCGAACGCATCGCCACCGACTTGGACTTTTATATGCATGTACTCCATTACTTAATCTCCGTTTCGTCTTTGCGCCCGGACCACCCGGGCGCTATCGATATGTCCATGCGCTCGGCCTGCCCGCGCACCCTGGGGTGCTTTACCACGTGCAGGTCGACCACTTGCGCGTCGTCGGCCCAGACGAGCCCGTTGAGCGCGTCCATGACCAGCTTGCCCTCGTTGTCCACGGTCACCCCGTCCGGCTTGTAGGTGTCCGGCTCCGAGCGCACGCGCTTGGGCCGGCTCTCCGGCAGCGGACGGTAGGCGTCGACGTTGAGAATCACCGGCTCGTGCGGGCCGAAGGGCAGGGGCTGGATGCCCGCCTCGGCCATCGCCACCCGGCACGCCGCCGCGATGGCCCGCTCGGCCCTCAGTGTCTCGGTCGGCGTGTACATCCGTGCGTGCCTGCGGTCGAGCCTGTGGCGCTGCTTGCCCGCCGCGAACTTGACGGTGAACGCGAATCGCCTGCCGATCACAGTACCGACCCCATCCCGAGCACAACGCGGATGCCGTCCGCCGCGAGCAGCATCGCCCGCAGGACGTAGGGCATGAGCGCGTACACCGCGAACAGGAGCGCGATGTACGCAGCGCACCTAAGCAGCCTCGATGCCATGCGTTCCCTCCTCGATCCACTGCTCCACCCATTCCGGGCGCACCATGCGCCCCACCTTGCGCCCCTCGGGCAGCTGTGAGCGCAGGCGGCCCGCCTTGCACTCGATGCGCAGCGTGTCGTATGGCACCCCCGTCACCCTCGACGCCTCGCGCAACGTGTACATCAGCTTGTGGCGGATGCCTAGCTCGTCGGCCATCTGCTGGAACGTTTTGGCTCTGCTAGAATCCATGAGTGACCTCCTTTCAGGTCTGGAGCCGTCCCCGCTTTCCACACCGGGCGGCTCTTTTTTGTTGCTTGCTTTCGGGGCCTCGCCCCCGGCACGGCACCGGTAGGGAACGTCCCCGCGGATGGTTATTGGAGAGCCGCGGGGCAACGGTGCCGCCCCGGGGATGGGGCCCGCGGGTTGCCTGAGCGGCAATACCTGCGTTTCCGCGTTATTCGCGCGGTAGGCTTCGGGCCATGATTTTGAGAGAGCCGACATACCGACCGAGGCACGCTAAGCCGGAGCCGCCCTATCGCAGGGCGGCCAGGTCGACGCTGCCGCGGCTCGTGGTATCACTCGCCGCCGCGCTCCTTCCGTTCCCGTTCAGCCAGCTCGTCGAGTTCGCGTTTGATTTCCTTCACGCGCTCGTCGACGAGGTGGACCCGAAGCAGGATTCCGGTCGCTAGGCACGCCGTGAAGTTCACGGCCCACGGGAGCCAGTCGGGCATTTCCGCACCCCCCATCACTGCTCGCCGCCCTTGAGGTGGAAGCGCATCCACTCGCCAGCTGCAAGGCCGACCTCCACCGGCTGGATGTCAGGGTCGATGGCGTCGATGCTGTTCATCACCACCGTGCGCTCGACGAAGCACATGGTCGCCTCGTCGCCGCGCATGAGCCCGTCCAGGCGCCCGCGGGCGTCGACGAACCACTCGAAGGCCTCGCGGTGCCAGCCGCCGCCGGCGTCGCACCAGCAGACGATGGCCTCGATGCCCGAGAAGCCGCTCGGGCACTCGATCTCGAACGACTTCCCGCGCGCCTCGTACCTGATGTTCTCGCGGCGCGTCTTCACGTCTCCCATGTCGCCCTCCCCTACAGCTCGAAGTCGGAAAAGTCGCGGGCCTCGACGGGCTCGGCCTCGACCGTGATGGCCTCGGGGATGTTCCAGCCGCCCAGCTCGATGTCGATGTAGTTCTCGTTCATGGTTCTCTCCGTTTCGTTGGATGCAAACTTTAACTTTCCTCTGTTGCCAAAAAAATATCGTCGCGAGTGATGCCGAGGAACGTCAGGACCCTTTCGAGGTCTTTGGCTCGCATCTCTCCGGGATAAAGCTCGTAACGGTCATAGGTCGGTTGGCTAACCCCCAACATCCGCTGAACTGCGACTTTCTTAACCCCTTTGCTCTCGCGAACATCTCGCAGGGTATTCAAGTGGCCTCCTCTCTCTTGCTGAACTAATAGTAAGTCTTTCTTTGCATCGTGTAAACAAAAACTTTTCTAGAATGAAAACTTTTCTTTTCTAAAATGATAAGTAAAGTTATACATAGGCAAGGAGAGGCCCATGGAAATCGGTAAAAACCTTCGCCGGCTCAGAAGTAGAGCCGGACTGACCCAACAGGAAATAGCCGACAAACTCGATGTATCTCGAGTTGCCATCGGCCAGTGGGAATCCGAGAAGTCGATGCCGAGAAAAGCGAACCTTGAGCAACTCGCCGAGCTTTTCGACACCACGGTAGCTGACCTCATGGGAGAGGACGCCACCGAGGCCGCGATCAGCGGCACCTCGCGCATGGTGCCCCTGCTGGGCTTCGCCCACATGGGCGAGCCGTGCGACGAGGGGAACCTCGCCGACGAGGTCGAGGTCCCCGCCTCCATCGCCGACGCGCACCCTCGAGGCTTCATGGTCCACGCCCAGGGAGGGTGCATGGACAACCGGTTCCCCCACGACGCCCTGCTGCTCGTCGACCCCGACATGGAGCCGGTGAACGGCCAGCCGGTGCTCGCGGAGACGTCCGACTACGGCGCCGTGGTGCGCAACTACACCCGGGGCCGCTCGACCGTGATGCTCACGGCCGACAGCCACAGCGGCGAGTACGACGACATCCTCGCCGGGCCGGGCGACGAGCCCGTGGTCTGCCGCGGCCGCGTCGTCTGGTACATGGGCGAGCGGGACGAGAGGGGCTAGAGCGTGGAGCGCGCGACCTACAACGTCTACTGCGACGAGAGCTGCGTCACCTCTTCTGCTGCGGACGACTTCATGGCCATAGGCGGGATAATGTGTCCCCTGGACCGGAAGCGGGAGATCGTGAGGAAGGTGGACCTGCTCAGGGCCTACTACAACGTGCAGGGGGAGTTCGGGTGGAAGACGGTATGCCCGTCGAGGCTCCCCTTCTTCCAGGCACTGGTCGACCTCTTCTTCTCGGACCCCGGGCTCAGGTTCCGCGCGGTCGTCGTCAGCAGACGCGAGACGAACTTCGAGGACACCGAGGAGATGTTCCAGAAGGTCTACTACCAGGTGTTCAACAACTGGCTCGACCGGAGGGACTCATACCGCCTGTTCATCGACCGCCGAATCGACGAGCGCGACAGGGTCGACACGCTGAGAAGGTGCCTGATAGACACCTTCCAGTTCGGCGATGCGGTCCGCTTCGTCGAGGAGGTCGAGTCTCACGAGAACGACCTGATTCAGCTGGCGGACCTGTTCATCGGGGCGCTGGCCGCCTCGAGGAACGGGCATCTGCAGGTCGAGGGGGCGAGCGGCGCCAAGCTTCAGGTATGCCGCGACATTTGCCGCAACCTGGGCACGAGCACCCTAGCGAGCTACGAGACATGGGCCTCGGAGCAGAAGTTCAACGTATTCCATTTTCGCGGCCGTAGGAACATGTGATGGCTATGGAGTACTCCATCGACCAGGACGGTCATCTCGACCTATCGCGATATGTTTTGGGTTTTGGCTATGACATGTTTCAAGTGCGAGACGTCTCACACGACTATTTCTTTACCGAACTCACAAGGCCGCTATATTGGAACGGGTTGCCGGTGATAGGACTGAACAGCGAAGCGAAGTGGCGGCATCTGATTTGCGTCCACGGACGCGACGGGCTCCCCTTGAACCCGATAACGGACATCGAGCTTGAAAGAGTGAAGCGGCTTCCCCTCATTCCAAAGGTTCTAGATAGACGAATCGACCTCGATATTTTCCGCCAGACGAACAGGCGAGGCAAGGAGGACAGCATAAGCGTGGTGGCAACCGGTCCAGACATTAACTACCTCGTCACCCTCGGCGCTCTTCCCGGGAAGTACATTTTCCGAAGCGCTTACCCCGCCGGAAGCAAGTACGTAGGAAAAATATGGGACAGGGTGAATCGCCCGGAGAAATACCGGAAAGACGGAATCACCCAGCTAGTCGAAAGATATAGGAAATGAAAAAAGAAAACCCCGGATTTCGGGCCCCGAGGTGCGGCCAGGTCCTGAGCTTTAAGCAAAGGGCTCGTCCTTATTATGCCTCAGCGGCAGTAAAAGTAAACCGAACAAGTTATGGAGATTGGAGACAGCGAACGGAAAAGCCGCCCCGCGCGCAGCTAGAACCTAGGCGCGAGGCTCGGCTACACCGCCGACGCCGCTCTCTACACCGCGAACGTAGGGCGAGATTCCATGCGTCTACATCTAGGGAGGTGATGCCCATGAAAGCAAAAAATCTCGGGACCGCAGGCTGATGTCGCGACCCCGAGACTAAGGAGACGGCCCCTGCACTTTGGAACGTGAGACGGGGCCGGAGTCAGAACCGGGCGAAACGGAGAATAAGCCCGCGATCTGAACGGATCTGATTATATGACAAAGAAGCAGCGCCGCCGCGTCTGGGGCTCCGTGACCGAGATGAGGCGCGGCAAGAAGTACGTCCTGCGCTGGATGCAGAACACGCCGCAGGGCCGCAGGCGCAAGACCAAGACCGTGTACGGCACCTACCGCGAGGCGTGCGCGGAGCTGGACCGCATCCACGTCGAGCACGCCGACGACGCGCCCGTGCCCACCATAGCCAAGGCCTACGAGACGTGGCTCGTCCCCAAGATGGCCGCACAGGTCGAGGCGGGGACGCTCGCCCCCAACACCCGCGACCTCGTGCTGCGCTCGTGGAGAAACTACGTCGGGCCCCGCTGGGGCGCAATGCCCGTCGACCAGCTCCGCGCCGTCGAGTTGCAGGACTGGCTGCTGACGCTGCCCGCCGCCACCGCCGATACCGCCCTGCTCACCCTGCGCAAGGTCTACGCCTGCGTCTCGACCTTCATCCGCCTGCCGCTCGACCCGTTCGCCGCCAGCGTCAGGTATACCATGCCCACCCGCAAGACCCGCGAGCGCTCAAAGCGCGTCTACACCCTCGACGAGGCCCTGGGCGTCCTCGACGCACTGCGCGGTAACCCCCTGGAGCCCGCGTTTATCCTCGCGTGCTTCGGCTCCTGCCGCTCGGGCGAGTCGCTGGGCGTGCGCACCGACGAGGTCATGCGCTGGGAGCGTAGCGGCACCGCCCTCGCCTCGGCCGACATCTGCCGCCAGATGCAGCAGTCCGGCACCGAGCCGGTTGGCGCCCTCAAGACCGCCAAGTCCGCCCGCACCGTCGTGATCCTGCCGCAGGCCGCCGACCGCCTCGTCGAGATAGCGGCCGCCCGCGCCGCCGATGGCCGCGAGTGGATGTGCGACCGGGGCGACGGGCTGCCCATGAACCGGAGCATTTGCAACGACCGTTGGCGGAAACTCTGCGCCGCCCGCGGCATCGAGCACATCCCGTGGTCGAACCTGCGCAACTCGTGGCGTACGATAGCGGAGGTCGAGCTTCGCCTGCCGTGGGACCTCATCGAGATGCTGATGGGCCACGCCCTCCCCGGCGTATCGGGACGGCACTATATCCGCCCCACCGCCGAGCAGGTCGTCCGCGCCGCCTTCGACGCGCTTGGGATTAGTTAGGATATTCCCCCGCAAAGCCGCAGGTAGATGGCGCGCCGTTAGTTGTGGCAGTATTAAGATTCGCAGCCCAAGCCACCGCAAAGGCGCCCGCCCCCTTTGCGGTGGTTTGGGGTCGCGCTACTCACCAAGCATCTCATGGAGCTTGGCTGCCACGGCGTGGCCCAGGCTCTCGTGGCTTTCGGGCATCATGTGCAGATAATCGATATCGCCCGGCTCGGCAAAATCAGCGGCATTCAAAAAGTCGCAGCCAAACTGTTTAGCAGCATACGCATAGTATTCGGCAAAATGCTCCGAGGCCTCGACGGAGCGCTCGTCAAAGTCGGTCATGTACACATCGGCGATCTGCGGTTTAATCTTGATAGGCGCCATCAGCAGAATACGCGGGCAGGGCGCGGCTTCGGTCCAGGGAAACGAGCGGACGGTGCGAATCAGCGCCATGGCACCGTCAGCGATATCGGCAGCCCCCACGCTAAAGACCGTCTTGCAGTCGTTGGTGCCCAGCATAATCACGATCGCATCCAGCGGCTTATGAGCCTCGAGCAGCATCGGCAACGCGCGGATGCCGTTGAGATTAGTGTCCAGATGGCACATGTCGTCGCGTACCGTCGTGCGGCCGTTGAGGCCTTCCTCAATCACGTGCCAGCCCTCGCCCAGGTCGCGCTGGGCCACGCCGCACCAGCGCACATCGTGCGCATAGCGTACCGCGGTGCCGTCGCGCATGCCCGCCGGATCATAGCCGTAGGTATTGCTGTCGCCAAAGCACAGAACGTTTTTCATCGTAAGCCCTTCCTCTAGTAAAAAGAAAAAGTCGGCGGGAGCAGTCTCTCCCGCCGGATCGACCTATCTGTCAGCACATACCGATTACAGGTACTTGCGCCAATCGTCATCGTCTTCATCGTCCTCGGCGGCAGCCTGGGCCTGCTCGGCGGCGCGGGCAGCCGCAGCGCGAGCGGCAACCTGGGCATAGGACTCCTCGTTGCGCTCGGGGAAGTTTGCCAGCACGTGCTCGAACTTGGCAAAATCTTCGTCCCAGCGCGTAGAGGGCACGGCAAAAAAGACCTGCTTGACCTTAAAGTCGCCCGATGCGAGCTCCTTGCGGAAGAGCTCGGCCACGGCCTCGGCGTCAAAGCCGTTGTTGTCGCAGCCCCAAGCGCCCAGCACGAGCTTCTCGCGACCCAGCTCGTCGCAGATGGCAAGCACAAAGCGAATGCGGTCGCGCAGGGCGTCCAGCAGGGCATCGTCACCCACGCGATACTCCTGGCGAGCGCGCTTGGCGTTGGGCGCGGCGGCCACGATCACGTCGGCATACGCATGCACGTGGTTGCGGTCGAAGCGCACCGCGGGCACCACCAGCGCACGGTTGCGGTAAAGCTCGCAGTTGATGTTGCGGCGACGGTTCTCGCCGTACCACTTACACTGCTTATCGAGGACGTTGTTCAGATACGAATCGGCACAGAGCGTGGCCTCCTGACCCAGATAGCCCTGGATGTAGCCGCCGCCCGGGTTGGTGAACGAGGCAAAGGCGAGCACGGCCATGTCGCAGAATTGCGCGTAGCCTCGGCCGTTATCCAGAATGGCCTGCGTGGCAGAGGCGTCGAGCACGGTGACCTCGGGCAGGACCGGAGCGGGCTCCTCGGCGGCAGGCGCGGACTCGGTCTCCGTGGCCTCCTCTGCGGGTGCAGGCTCGGCCGTAACCTCGGTCTCGGCGGACGCAACCTCAGCGGTCTCGGCCTCGGCGGCCTCAGACTCCTCGGCAACCTGTTCCTCGACAGCGTCGGCCGCTTGGGCCTTGGCCTTCATCGCCGCGACAAAACCGGCAGGCATACCATCGAACTCGCACACGCCGGCAAGCGAACGCTCGATATCCTTGGCGCACGCTTCGGACACAGTTGCCACGTGACGCTCGGCGGCCTTGGCACGGGCCTCGCGCTTGGGATTGGGCTGACCCGCTCGGTTGGACCTGCGGTTACGGTTCCTGTTGTCGACGTCTGCCATAAGTGGTCACCTTTCCTGTCGCTGCCGCTATCGGCTTTTCCCATCCATGATACCCCGCCGCGTACAAAAAAGACGGCCCCGAAGGACCGCCTTTCGCATCGATTTACACGCACGGCAAGCACCGCCGCAATTCGCCACTAGTCGCGACGGCCAAGGATGTTCAGGATGCGCAGGAACACGTTGATAATGTCCACGAACAGATTGGACGCCATGAGCACGGCGTTGGGCAGCGTGGGCGGCACCGTCGTTGCCACATAGGTGTCGTAGCCAATAAAGCCGGCGAACACCACGATCACGATCAGGTCGGTGATGGTCTGCGAGACGCCCATGAACATCAGCACGATCTCAACCAGAATAGTGGCGAGCAGAATGCCAAAACCGATGCCATATACGCGCTGGAAAAACTTGGGGAACGTCACGCCCAAGGCGCCAAAGACAAAGGTGATGGCGGCCGTAGCGATAAAGGCAGTGTTGATGGTGGGCAGGTCGTAGTTGGCAAGGCCAAACGACGCGGTCAGGCCAAAGGTACTCGCAAAGATTACGTAGCCCACAAGGGACAGGCCCACGGACTGCTTGCTGGCGGCGGCCGACATCATGACCATGCCGACGATGGTCAAAATAAACGAGCCAAAGACCAGCGGCAAGGCAGCGCCGCTCATCATCATGCGGGCAAACGCCATGGTGCTCGTAAAGTAAGCACCAGCGCCCATGGCACAAAAGCCCAAGAAGATGAGGGCAGACATGGAAAGATTGTACGCGCGCGGCGACATCTCCTTGGCGCGGCTTGCGCCGCTCTCGACGGGGCCGTTCTGATAGCCCTGGATATCGTTCATACTTCGTCCTTTCACAAAGCGCCGTGAAAGACGGCGCAGCAGATGACAAGATTCCTGTCATTGTACCCGAATGCCGTACGTCCTTACCTACGGCGCTCGCCCTCGAGCGTGCGATCAAAGGCCCAGACCCACCAACGCATCACGTGTGCCTGCGAGCCGTCCGCCCGCTCGCGCGTCTGGTCCTCCAGATACAACTCGGTCGCGTGCCCGCCAAAACGCACCTTATAGGTCGCCGTACGGATGCCGTGGACCGTCAGGCCAAACCCGGTGGTCGAGATAATTTCATCGATTGTAAAACAACGTCCGTCGACCCAGCAGACGGTGACCGGCACGACTTGTCCGCACGCGAGGATGCG
>UROR01000047.1 GCA_900549535.1 uncultured Collinsella sp.
GTTTTTGAGCTTTCGGACATGGGTTCCTTTGACCAGTTCGACCGAACCGTCGAGGAATGCATTGCCACAGGCTATAGCGCGATTGAGCACCTGCGTCCCATGACGCTCGAGGGCTGCGTCGTTCGCATCTCGGATATTCTTGCCTACGTCGGTCGTGACCGTCAGGATGCGATCGCGGCGGGCCTGCTTTCGCCCGACGTTTTTGATGATGGCCGGGGCGGTGCCTACAACAGTTGGATCCTCACGCATGCCTCCATCGATATCGTTGAGCACAGCTATGGTAAGCCGCGCATCGAGATGAGCGAGGACCTGTTTGGGGAAATCCGCCGAGCCAAGCGCGAGAACTACGAGAAGATCTATAGCAAGGGCGGTATCGAAGGCGATTCCGAGGTGGAGCTGCGCGAGGCCTTCGAAAAGCTCTACGACCGTTGCCTGCGGGATATATACGAAGGCGACGAGTCTTCGTATATCTTTAAGCACCATATTTCGCGCATTGAACAGCAGCTTTCCTACTACGATCGCACCTATGCCTGGCAGGACGACAAGGATCAAGCCGTGGTGGATTATATCGCGAGCATGACGGACGGTTATTTCTGCGAGCTGACGAGCAAGCTGTTCCCTGGTCTGGAGTTTCCGCACCGTACCTATATTAACGAACGGTAGTTCGTATTAATTCGGTATACTGTTAGTGGAAAACGTTTTTGATTGATACACGGGATGGCTATGGACGACCTTTTTTCTGCTTCGACGCGCGAGCGTTCCTTTCAGAATGCGCCGCTTGCGGTGCGCATGCGTCCCAATTCGCTCGACGAGTACGTGGGCCAGCAAAAGGCCGTCGGTAAGGGTTCATGGCTGCGTGCCGCGATCGAGCACGACGTGCTTTCGAGCGTGATTCTGTACGGGCCTGCCGGTACGGGCAAGACGACGCTGGCCCACATTATCGCCAACCATACCAAGAGCGAGTTTGTTGAGGTCAGCGCCGTCACGGGTACCGTGAAGGACCTGCGTCGTGTGATTGATGAGGCCAAGACGCGCCTGAATACGTACGACCGCCGCACCATTCTATTCATCGATGAGATTCACCGCTTCTCTAAGTCGCAGCAGGATGCCCTGCTGCATGCAGTTGAGAACCGTACCGTCATTATGATTGGCGCTACGACGGAGAATCCGTACTTCGAGGTAAACTCGGCGCTGCTCTCACGTGGTCGAGTCGTGGAGCTTGAGCATTTAAAGGACGAGGATATCGCCATGCTTATCGAGCGTGCGCTCGAGGCACCGCAGGGCTTGAACGGTAATTTCTCGGCCGATGAGGATACGGGCAAGACCATCTGCACGCTGGCAGCGGGTGACGCTCGCTCGGCGCTCACGACGCTCGAGCTTGCGAGCGAGATTGCCGTCACGCGTCCCGATACCGAGGGAACGCCAGCGCCCGCGGCGGGGGAGCGCTATCCCATCACCGTGGATGACGTAAAGATCGCCAACCCGCGTCGCGGCTTTACGTATGACAAAAACGGCGACATGCACTACGACATCATCAGTGCGTTCATCAAGTCCATGCGCGGTAGCGACCCTGATGCCACGATCTATTGGCTCGCGCGCATGATCGATGCTGGGGAGGATCCTAAGTTTATCGCTCGCCGCATTATGATTCACGCTTCTGAGGATGTTGGCAAAGCCGACCCCCAGGCGCTTTTGGTGGCGCATGCCGCGTTTAAGTCTGCCGAGGTCATTGGCTATCCCGAGTGCCGCATTAACCTGGCTCAGGCTGCACTCTATGTGTGCTTGGCGCCAAAATCCAACGCGTGTGAGGCTTCGATCGATGCGGCGCTGGCCGATATCCATTCTAGTGGGCTTCGCGAGGTGCCGAGTTATCTGCGCGATCGCCATCGCCCGGGCAGCGATGAATACGGTGTGTATAAGTATCCACATGATTATCCCGAAGGCTGGGTCGATCAGCGCTATTTGCCCGAGGGACTGGAGCGCGGCGCGTTCTGGCAGCCTGCCGGCCGCGGTTGGGAAGAGTGGCGCGTAGAGCAAAGTGAACGCGACCGCAGCGGGAATGCACCGAAGTAGCTGCTGATAATTTTGTCCCACGTTGCTGCTCTTGGCATGTTCCGCTCCCTTTGGGGTACCATGAATAGCGTCTGTATTTCGATTCCTTTGGGAGGCTTGTATGAGTCCCATTCAAATCGCCTTGTTGCTTCTCGCCGTTGCCGGTGTGTGGGCCGTCGTTGAGCTTGCACTCACCCTGCGTAAAACCCGCACCGTTGTCGATTCGCTCGACAAGACCGTGACTGACCTCAACAACACCATCGCCGAGGCGCAGCCCGTGGTGGCAAAGCTCGATGGCGCCGTTGACGAGTTGACGCCCGCGCTGGCGCAGATGGAGCCGCTGCTCAAGTCGAGCAAAACTGCCGTCGACGCCCTGACGTCCAACCTCGTTGAGGTCGAGGCGGTCGTTCGTGATATCTCCGAGGTCACGGGCAGCATGGCCGAGGCCAGCAACGCCGTGTCGAGTGTGACTGATTCTGCTGCCGGTGCCGTGCAGAAGCTCTTCAATAAGGTGAAGGCTCCCGCAGCCGACGCCGAGCGCAAGCTCGCCGCTGCCGCCGCCGAGGCTGAGCAGCCTACCGAACGCGTTCTGATTGGCGAGGCGGAGGACGAGGCCGCCGATGGTGCAGGTGCGGCTCAGAAGCCCGCAGCCAAGCCGGCTCAGTATTACACCTATACACCCGCCGAGACCGCTGAGGAGTCCTGCGATGAGTAGCGAAGCAACTTGCCCCATTACGCTGACCGTTGCCGGCGACCCGCGTCTGGCGCGCCTTGTGCGCATGACGGCGGCAAATGTCGGTGCGCTCTGCTCCATGTCCGTCGATCGCATCGAGGACATCCGCATGGCTGCCGAGGAGGCTTTCATTTTTGGTTGCACCGCGGTCGACTGCGACGACATCACCATCAAATTCGATGTCGATGAGACCCACGTTGGCATGACTATTACCTTTGGCGACCAGGCTACGGTCGATGAAGACGACCAGGCTGCGGTGTACGCCGAGCTCATTCTGGCGAGCGTGTGCGATTCCTACGAAAAGATTGCGGCGCCCCTGACGCTTTCCCTCGACCTCAAGGCGGATATCTAATATGACCGAACGTTCCCGGAGCGGCAAGACCGCTTGGGACAAGGAGAAAACCCGCGAGCTGTTTCGTCGCTACAAGGAGACCGGTGACCCGGACGCACGCGAGCAGCTCGTCATGTCCCATATGAACCTGGTAAGGTTTCTTGCCAACAAATTTAAGAACCGCGGCGAGCCGCTAGATGACCTTATGCAGGTTGGCTATTTGGGCCTGCTCAAGGCTATCGACCGCTTTGACCCTGAGCGCGGACTCGAGTTCACCACGTTTGCCACGCCTACCATCTTGGGCGAGATCAAGCGTCACTTCCGCGACAAGGGCTGGAGCGTGCGCGTGCCCCGTCGCTTGCAGGAGCTCTCGGCCAAGGTCAACCAGGCTACCGATAAGCTCACCAACGAGCTACAGCGCTCGCCCAAGGTTGAGGAGATCGCTGAGTATCTAGATGTGACTGTCGATGAGGTCCTCGAGGCTATGGAATCGTCTTCGGCTTATACCTCGGTGCCCATCGAGGCTCCTGGTGCGTCCGATTCCGACGATGCCCCCTCGATTCTCGACCGTTACGCCGACGACGACAACGAGCTCGACTTTACCGATGACCGCCTAGTGATCGAGGAAGCCATCCGTGATTTCTCGCCGCGCGAGCGCGAGGTGATCGAGCTGCGCTTTGTGAAGGGCATGACCCAGATCGAGATCGCCAAGAAGCTGGGTATTTCTCAGGTGCAGGTTTCGCGTCTGCTGCGCCGCACGCTTAAGAAGATTCAGGACAAGATCGACCCCGACGGAGTGATGATTCGTTCATGAGTGAACACCCCCAACAAACCGATCGCGTGCTGCGCGACACCCGCATTCTGACGCTTCGCATTTGGGCTGTTGTCGGCTGCATTGTCATCGCCGCTGTCATCTTTAACCTTATGGGCATCCTGGCGCCGGTTATCGAGTTTCTCGCTGTTGGTTCCATCATTGCCTTTGTGATGTCCCCGATCACCAACTGGCTCGAGCACCATGGCGTGAATCGCGGCATCGGTTCGCTTATCGCGCTTATTGTTGTTGTTGCCGTGCTCGTCGGTGTCGTTTGCATCTTGTCGCCGATTCTCTTTGGTCAGATCATGGAAGTCCTGAGCCGCCTGCCCGAGCAGCTTCGTGTTGCGGGTGGCGATCTCAATGAGATGATCTCGCATGCCAAGACGCTCAATAACACGCCGCTCAAGGAGTATTTGGACGATAATCTTTCGTCGCTGGTTACCGTGGCATCGAAGTATGTGTCTCAGATTGCTGCCGAGCTTGGCCGCGGTGTGTTCCCGCTCATCACCAATACGGCCTCGCAGTTGTTCGTGATCTTCCTTGGTCTTGTGCTTGCCTACTGGATGGCCTGCGACTACCCTCGCATGCATCACGAGATTTGCACCATCATCGGTCAGGAGAAGGAGACCTCGTACCGCTTTATGGTCGCCATCCTTTCTCGCTCTGTCGGCGGCTACATGCGCGGTATGGTCGTGACGTCCATCTGCGGTGGTTTCCTCGCCTTTATCGGCTTCCTGATTATCGGCCATCCGTATGCGGCGCTCATGGCTATCTTCACTGGCATCATGCACTTGGTTCCGGTCGTCGGTCCCTGGGTGAGCGCAGCAATCGCCACGGTACTCGGCTTCATGTTCAGCCCCATGTTGGCGTTATGGACGCTCATCGTGACGATGGTCGCGCAAAACGTCACCGATAACGTAATATCGCCTAAGGTCATGCAGAGCTCGGTGCAGGTGCATCCCATCATGAGCCTCACGGCGCTCGTTATTGGTTCGGCACTCATGGGGCCCATCGGCATGATTATTGCCATCCCGCTTTGTGCGGGCCTCAAGGGCATCTTCGTGTACTACTTCGAGAATGAGACCGGCCGCCAGCTTGTGGCCTATGACGGCGCCGTGTTTAAGGGCACACCGTACCGCGATGCCGATGGCAACCCGGTCGCCGCCTACGACGCGCTCGGCGACGACACCTTCATCTATGAGTCCGAGCTCATCGGCAACGAGACCGCGCCCGAGGCCAAGGCCATGCCCAAACCCGAGCTCGATAACCCCTGGATTAAGCTCTCGGGCCTGCAGCCCGACGCGACAGGCTTTTTCAAGAACCCCTTCGCCAAGGATGATGATTCCAATACGGACGACGACACCAAAACCGGCATCGACGGCTCCATGGACGATGATGACAACTAGCGGGGTAATTTGAGTCAACATTCATACGCGCTAACATGCAATTTCGCTGAAGGGCCGGCATTGTGCCGGCCCTCTTTTTTGCACAGGCGCGGTGGGATGGTAATATCGTTACGTTTGAACTGTTTCGATGTGAAACCGAGGAGATTCCCTCTATGAGTGCTGACTACCCGTCAATGACTACGGCTGAGATTCGCTCTAAGTTCCTCAACTTCTTTGAGGAGCGCGGTCTTAAGCTCTATCCTTCTTCGTCCCTCGTCCCCGACGATCCTTCGCTGCTGCTTGCCAACGCCGGCATGAACCAGTTTAAGGAGTATTACCAGGGCAAGAAGACCATGAAGGAGATCGGCGCTATCTCCTGCCAGAAGTGCGTCCGCACCAACGACATCGATTGCATCGGCGAGGACGGCCGTCACCTGTCGTTCTTCGAGATGCTCGGCGACTTCTCTTTTGGCGGCGTCTCCAAGCAGCAGGCCTGCGCTTGGGCCTTTGAGCTTATTACCAAGGAGTTCAAGCTGCCGCTCGACCGCCTGTACTTCACCGTCTTTACCGAGGACGACGAGACCCACGATGTGTGGCGCTCCCTGGGCGTTGCCGAGGACCATATCTCTCGCCTGGGCGAGGATGACAACTTCTGGGCCGCTGGCCCCACCGGCCCCTGCGGTCCGTGCTCCGAGATTTACTTTGACATGGGCGAGGAGGTCGGCTGCGGCAGCCCCGACTGCAAGCCCGGCTGCGACTGCGACCGCTTCCTGGAGTTCTGGAACCTCGTCTTTACCCAGTACGACCGCCAGGAGGACGGCTCCATGCCGGAGCTGCCGCACCGTAACCTCGATACGGGCATGGGCCTTGAGCGCATGGCCGCCATCATGCAGCACAAGACCGCCAACTACGACGGCGATCTGATGCAGCATCTCATCAAGCTGGGCGAGGAGATCAGCGGTAAGACCTATGACGCCGACGATTACTCCGGTGCTAGCCGTTCTCTGCGCATCATCGCCGACCACTCCCGTGCCGTTGACTTTATGATCTCTGACGGCATCCTTCCCGGTAACGAGGGACGCGAGTACGTCCTTCGCCGCCTGCTCCGCCGCGCCGTGTTCCACGGTCGCCTGTTGGGCATCGAGGGCGCCTTCCTGACCAAGTTCATCGACGAGGTTAACGCTCAGATGGGCGAGGCTTATCCCGAGCTGCTCAAGAATGTCGCGCTTGTCAAGGGTATCGTCGCCTCCGAGGAGGAGCGCTTCTCCACGACGCTCGACAACGGCCGCGTCTATCTGGACGAGGCCCTGGCAGCGCTTGCCGAGGGCGCCGTGCTTCCGGGCGATGTCGCCTTTAAGCTGCACGACACCTTTGGTTTCCCCATCGATCTGACCGTCGAGATCGCCGGCACCGCTGGCCACGATGTCGATATGGACGGCTTCACTGCCTGCATGGAGGACCAGAAGGCCCGCGCCCGCGCCAATGCCAAAGGCGACGCCTGGGGCAGCTTCAACGACGTTTGGGTCGAGCTTTCCGACAAGGTCGCCGCGACTGAGTTCGACGGCTATGACAACGATGTGATCGAGGGCGCCAAGGTTGTCGCCATCGTGCGCAACGGCGAGTCCGTCGAGTCCGCTGCCGCCGGCGAGGACGTCGAGGTCGTTCTCGACCGCACTCCGTTCTATGCCGAGATGGGTGGCCAGCAGGGCGATGCCGGCGAGCTTTCCGCCGAGGGCGTTTCGCTGACCGTTTCCGATACCAAGAACCACAACGGCCTGTATGCTCACGTCGCCCACGTTGCCGAGGGCACGCTGGCCGTCGGTGCTACCGTGACCGCCGCGCTCGACGCCGAGCGCCGTGGCTTCCTGCGCCGCAACCACACCGCCACGCACCTGCTCGACGCCGCCCTTAAGCAGGTCCTGGGCGAGCACGTCTCCCAGGCCGGCTCGCTGGTGACGCCCGAGCACCTGCGCTTTGACTTCACGCACTTCGAGGCTCTGTCCTCCGAGCAGCTCAAGGCTGTCGAGGACCTGGTCAACCAGCAGATCTTCGCTTCCAAGCCGGTCGTGACCCGTGTCATGGGCATCGACGAGGCTAAGGCCGCCGGCGCTGTCGCTCTGTTTGGCGAGAAGTACGGCGATGACGTCAGAGTCGACTCCGTGGGCGCCGAGGACCAGCCCTACTCCCACGAGCTCTTCGGTGGCACGCACGCTGCCAACACCGCCGAGATCGGCCTGTTCAAGATCATTTCCGAGTCCTCTACGGGCTCGAATGTCCGTCGTATCGAGGCCGTGACCTCTAAGGGTGCTCTCGACTATATGGCCGACCGCCTGGCGCTCGTCGACTCCGCCGCCGCTGCGCTCAAGTGCCGCGTAGACGAGGTTCCCGCCCGCGTGGAGAACCTGCAGGCCGAGCTGCGCGAGACGTCCAATAAGCTCAAGAAGGCTCTGACCGGTGGCTCCTCCGACGCCATCTCCAGCGCCATCGAGGGCGCCGTCGAGCTCGGCGGCTACAAGCTCGTCGTCGCTGAGCTCCAGGGCCTTGAGGCTGCCGACCTGCGCAACGTATGGGATACCGTGCATCAGAAGGTCGCCGGCCCTGTCGCTTGTGTCGTCGCCAGCGTGACTGAGAAGGGCACTCCGGCCCTGCTCGCTGCCGGCTCCGATGACGCCGTCAAGGCCGGTTTCCACGCCGGTAACGTGATCAAGCAGATCGCGGGTCTGGTCGACGGTCGCGGTGGCGGTCGTCCCAACATGGCCCAGGCCGGTGGTAAGAACGCTGCCGGTATCGCCGATGCCCTCGCGGCCGCTAAGACCGCACTCGGCGCCTAAGAATCTAAGAAGTCACTGTGGTTGCGCTCGCGTTGGACATAGGGGAGACCAGGATTGGCATCGCCGTCTCGAGCCGTGATGGCAAGATGGCGATGCCTGTCAAGGTGTTTCCGGCTGCCGATGTCACCGGTATGGCCAAGACGTTCCGCCACCTGGTTGAGGACTATGAGCCCGACATCCTGGTAAGCGGACGTCCCCTGACCATGGCCGGTGAGCCCGGCCCTCAGGCCGAGCGCGTTGCCGCTGTGGCGCAAAAGATTGCCGACGAGCTCGATCTTCCGTTGGAGTTTGAGGACGAGCGTCTGTCCTCGCAAGAGGCCAAGCGTATCCTGCGCGAGCAGGGGCTCAACGAAAAGCAGATGAGGGGCAAGATCGACATGATTGCCGCCAGCCTGTTTTTGCAGACGTGGCTCGATCGTAAAAACGAGGAGGTTCAGCATGCCTAGCGCTTCCGACCCGCGCCAGTCGAATCGCCAGGGACAGCCCGTACCGCGCCCTGTCCAGCCTGGCCAGCGTCCGGCACAGCCGACGCAGCGCGCAGCTCAGCCTGCCGCGCGCCCGGCGCAGTCCTTCTCTCGTTCGGCCCAACCTGTTCAACGGACGGGTCAGCAGCCTTCTGCTCGTTCGGTTCAGCATTCGGCTTCTCACGCGGCTCAGCAGCCCACTGCTCGTACGGCCCAGCCTGCAGGCGGCACCCGCTTTAAGCAGCAGGCACCTACCCAGCGAACGCAGGCCCCCCAATCGCATTCGCATCACGCTCGTGGTTCGCATGGCGTTGCTCCGGCGACCCGCTCGAGCTACAACACGCATGCTCGTCGCGGTGCTCAAAAGAAGAGTTCTCCGGTTCCCATGATCATCGGCATTGTGGTGGCGGTGCTCGCGCTTGCTGCGATCGTTTTCTTTGTCGTGCCAGCTGTCAAGGGCTTCTTTGGCGGTGAGGGTGCGAAAGTCGTTTCAGGCCAGCAGGTTACTATCACGATTCCCGATGGTGCCTCGGGTGACAGCATCGCCTCGATTCTCTCCGAGAACCATATCGTAGAAAATCCCAAGGATTACTATGCGGCGGTGAAAAAGCTCAACGCCGATATGTCGCTCAAGCCTGGTACTTATTCGTTCACCACACTCATGGATGCAACCAAGGTTGTTCAGCAGCTCATGGAAGGCCCCAACGCGGGCTCCAATGCGCTGACTATCCCTGAGGGCCTAACGGTCGATCAAGTCGCCGACCGTGTGGCCCAGGCCTACGACAGCATCTCTAAGGAGGACTTCCTCAACCAGGCCAAGGCCTCCAACTACGTGGACGACTATAGCTTCCTTAAGGGCGCCGCTAACGACTCGCTCGAGGGTTTCTTGTTCCCCAAGACCTATTCGTTGGGTGATTCGCCGACGGCCGATGGCGTGATTCGCGCTATGCTCGATCAGTTTAAGACCGAGTACAATTCGCTTGACTTTGCGAGCTGCGAAGCCAAGATCATGGAACGCTACGGTGTGGAGATGTCCGACTACGACATCGTCAACTTGGCCTCTATCGTTGAGCGCGAGGGCCTCAACGCCGATCAACGTGCGCATGTGGCCTCGGTTTTCTACAACCGCCTTGCCGGCAAGCTCGATGGCCTGCGCTATCTCAATAGCGATGCGACTATGATGTATGTCACCGGTGGCGAGGTTACTGCCGAGGACCTGCAGAGCGATAGTCCGTATAACACCTATATGCATGAGGGCCTGCCGCCCACGCCCATCTGCTCTCCGTCGCTCGAGGCGCTCAAGGCCACCCTTGAGCCGACCGACTCTGATGACCTGTATTTCTACATTACGCAGGACGAGGAGTACTTCTCGCAAACCTACGAAGAGCATCAACAGTCTTGGAATTAGCATGAGGATTTTTAGCCCCAAACGATACGTTGCCTCGGTCGATCGCATCGACCTTAATACCCTGTGGGCCGACGGCAAACGCGCCATTCTGCTCGATCGCGATAACACCTTGGTGCCGCGCGACACCGAGCAGGTTCCCGCCGCGGTTTCCGCTTGGCTCGACGCCGCCCGCGCCAAAGGCTTTAAGCTGTGCATGGTGTCCAACAACTGGCATCGCGACCAGGTCATGAGTTCTGCGCGCGAGCTGGGACTCGAGGCCATCAGCCACGCCATGAAGCCGGCGCCGTTTGCCCTCAAGGCGGGCCTTAAGCGCCTCGGCGCCACAGCCGGCGAGGCTGTGCTGATCGGTGATCAGCTCTACACGGACGTGTGGAGCGGCAACTTCGCCGGCGTCGATACCATCCTGGTAAAGCCGCAGGCGACGCAGGACCTGTGGTATACGCAGATCTTCCGTATCTTTGAGCGCCGGGCCCTGCGCGACCTTCCCTGCGAGGAATAGGTCTCGTCATGTCCCAGCACATCAAACACGGCTGCGACCATATCTTCTTTATTGGCTTTTTGGGCGCGGGCAAATCGACGCTCGCGCGCAACGTCGGAACCATGTTCAAGCGGCGTTTTATCGATACCGACCGCCTGGTCGTGCGCCGTTGCGGCAAGTCGGTAACCGAGATTTTTGAGACCGAGGGTGAGGGTCGTTTTCGCGAGCTCGAGACCTCGGCGCTCCGTTCGCTCCAAAGCGAGCGCAGCCTGTTGGTTTCGTGCGGGGGCGGTATCGTCGAAACGCCGGTGAATATTGAGCTGATGCACGAAATGGGTACGTGCGTGTACCTCGAGGGCGACTTCGAGGATTCGATTCGCCAGATTCGTCGGTCCGACACGCGCCCCGATTTCCGTTCGCCCGAGCATGCCGCGCGCCTGTTTGAGCATCGTCGTCCGCTGTATCGCCAGGCCGCCGATATTACCCTTGATATTCGCAACAAGTCCTTCGAGGACGTTTCCTACCTTTGTGCCGAGATGCTTTTGGAGCGTGGGCTGCTATGATTCGCCGTCAACTGATCAATTTCCAAAACCGCAGCGTCGATGTCCGTGTCGGATTGGGCGCGTTCGATGAGTTGTCGCGCATGTTTGCCTCGGCTGTGGGCAAGCCTAAGCGCGCGATGGTGGTTTGGAACGACGCCACATCCGAGCGTTTTGGTGAGGTCGTCGAGCATGCGCTGGTCGATGCCGGTTTTGCCGTGTCGCTGCTCGTCCTCGAGGTTTCGCCTGCTGGTGCCACGCTGGCCGACGCCGATGCTATCTTTGGCGCCCTGTCTGCCAACCGCATCACCTGCGACGATCTGGTTGTCGCTGTTGGCGATGCCGCAACCTGTTCGGTTGTTAGCTGGTGTGCCAATCAGTGGTGCGGCCGCACCGAGTGCGCGTTGCTGCCGACGACGTTCGACGCCATGCTCACGGTCGCGACGACCATGAAGCCGCTCGTCGCCTCGTCGGCGAATGCGCTTCCCGCTATCGCGTTCCGTCCCGAGCCGGGCCTGGTCGTGTGTGACCTCGACCTTGTTCGCGAGGCGGACCCCGAGGACCTCAAGCTCGGCTATGTGGTACTTGTTGGCACCATGCTTTCGAGCAGCAAGTCCCGCTGGAATCAGTTTACCGAGACCGTCCCCGAGATTCTCGCGGGCGAGGAGGTCGCGCTCGTCAATGCCGTTCAGTGGTCTCAGACTGCCCGAAAGGACGTACTGATGGCCACGAACCCGAGCGCACGTCATGCGCTCGATTTTGGTAAGACGGGGGAGCGCACCCTGCGCGCCTGCTTGGGCGATGCCGCTTCGCAGGTCCCTGCCTACCAGCTGTTATCCGAGGGCATGCGCTTTGAGGCGCGCGTTGCCCACGATGCCTGCGACTTCGATATCGATTACGTTTTTGAGGTCGATGACTGCCTGGAGGACTTTGGCATCGAGGAGCTTGCCTTCGATCTGGAGCCCACCGCGTTTATCGAGGAGTTCCGCAAGCAGCAGTTCGCCCGCTCGAACCGCAGCATGTTGCCGCTGCCCGCGGCACTCGGCGCCATTCGTCTAACGAGCGTTGAGGACGAGGTTCTTGAGCGTCACGCTCACGCCTACTTGGCTTCTCGCAAAGAACTTCTCTAAGATTTATTGACATCCATCGTCTTTCGTATCATGTTGAGGGACGGGTTTCCAATCGGTTGCGGTTCGCATGCGATTCCGACGTTCGGTTGAGACCCGTCCCGCACTTTTTGAGACAATAAGAAAGGAATCTGCATGTCTGAGTTTGCTGCCGGTCCTGCCGGTCGTATCGAACGTGTCCGTGCCCTGATGGTCGAGCGCGGCTACGACGCCATCGTGGTACGCGACGAGGCCAATCTTCGTTGGCTCACGGGCGTGAAGGGCGTCTTCGACTACACCTTCGAGTTCCCGCACGCGGCGTTTATTACGGCTGACCAGTGCCTGTTCCATACCGACTCGCGCTACCTCAACAGCTTTGAGGAGAACACGCCCGCCGGCAGCCCCTGGGTCTACGACATGGACGAGGGCACCATCCCCGGTTGGGTCGCCGGCAAGATTGCGGCCAACAAGTGCCGCGTCTGCGCTGTCGAGGACGACATGCAGATCAACTTCTACCAGGGTATTCAGCGCGGCCTGGAGGACCGTTCCGTCGCCTGCATGTTGCCGCTGATGCATGACGACATCCGCAAGATGCGCGCCATCAAGGACGCCGAGGAGATCGAGCTCATGCGCCATGCGCAGTCGATCACCGATGCCGCCTTCCAGCATATGCTCGGCTTTATTAAGCCTGGTATGACCGAGAAGCAGGTTCGCAACGAGCTCGAGAACTTTATGTTCGCCAACGGCGCCGACAGCTTGGCCTTCGGCTCCATCGTGGCAAGCGGCCCCAATACCGCCAACCCGCATGCCGTGCCGAGTGACCGCGTGATCGAGAAGGGCGACTTCGTCCTCATGGATTACGGTGCGGGCTACTGCGATTATCGTTCCGACATGACGCGCACCGTCGTGATGGGCGAGCCTACCCAGGAGCAGCTCGACCTGTACGCGCTCGTGCGCCGCACCCACGAGGAGTGCGTCGCCGCCATCCATCCGGGCGTCGAGGGTAACGACATTTTCAAGCTTTCCAAGAAGATCATCGGCGATGCCGGCTATGGCGATTACTACAACCATGGCCTGGGCCACGGCGTGGGCATCGACATCCATGAGCTGCCCAACTTTAACCGCAGCAAGAATATCATCGAGGTCGGCTCGGTTATCACCATGGAGCCCGGCGTGTATCTGCCCGGTGTGGGCGGCGTGCGCCTGGAGGACTACGGCGTGGTCACCGAGAACGGCTACGAGCCCTTCACCAAGACCCCTCACGACCTGCACGTCATCGATTGCTAGCCCATTTCGATAGTTTTTTGGGGCGGGGCGTCCGGATAGATTCGGGCGCCCCGCGTTCTCTTTTTATGCGCTCGCTGCAGTCGCCGTCTGCAAGTGTATAATTTCGGTCGTATGTAATTTGGACGCTTGTGCGTTCTGCCCATAACAAGAAAGGTCGCTATGCCTACCATTTCTACCGCCGACTTCAAGAACGGCCTCGGTCTCCGCATTAAGGACAAGGTCTACACCATCGTCGAGTTCCAGCATGTCAAGCCGGGCAAGGGCGGCGCGT
>UROR01000048.1 GCA_900549535.1 uncultured Collinsella sp.
AACGCCCTTCGCAAGTAGCTAATCGGGGTCTGTGTCACGAAAACGGCCTATTTACTACGTTTAAGCAATAGGGTTCGACCACACCCGCCCATTTTGAAAATTACCAAGCTGTTTACCAGCGGTTTCTTTTCATAATGTCCGGTATGGTCGTGGGTATTCAACTAAACGTAGTAGATGGGCCCGTTTTGTGGCGCGAGCCTCAACCCGAGGGCGCTGTGGGCTAAAAACCGCCTAAAAGGACTACTCTGCATTGATGCTGGCGATGAGGTCGTTGGCTTTGGTGGCGATGACGTTGTTGATGTCGGTCTGCAGCTCCTCGTAGACCGCTATGGCCCGCTCGCCGGCGGGGGTGAGGGTGGATCCGCGGGCGCCGTCGCGCTCGATGAGTTTGCAGCCCAGCTGACCTTCGGCCTCGTTTACGATGCGCCAGGCCTTGGAATACGCCATACCCATGCTCTTGGCGGCACGGTTGAGCGAGTGCTCGCGGGCGATACCTTGCAGCAACAAGACGCAGCCGTGGCCGAAGACGCCCGGCAGGTCTTTGTCGCACGCTTGAATGACCAACTTTGCCGTCGTCTTGTACTCCATGTGCTCCGCATCTCCCCGCTAAAGTGTTTGCTGGGTAAACGCAAAGCCTGCGTCAAACCCTCGTGTGCTCTTCTTAAATCATGCATTGTAGCAGTCAAAGTGCGTTAAGATACTTCCCCAGTATTGGGCGCCCAAGGTTGGGCTGGGTCCTATGAGGCCTGCAGCCGACCGGTCGCATGGAAAAAGGAGAAACATGGCTACGTTCTTTCCCGGTGAGTCCCACACGTTTTCGGAGTATCTGCTGGTTCCTGGCTATTCGTCCTCGCAGTGCATCCCCAACAACGTCTCTCTTAAGACGCCGCTAACCCGCTTTAAGCGCGGTGAGAAGCCGGCAATCACCCTGAACATCCCCATGGTTTCCGCCATCATGCAGTCCGTCTCGGGCGTCGACATGGGTGTCGCGCTCGCTACCGAGGGTGGCCTGTCCTTCATTTACGGTTCTCAGACCCCCGAGTCCGAGGCCGCCATGGTCAAGGCCGTCAAGGATCACAAGGCCGGCTTTGTTCAGTCCGATTCCACGCTGACCCCCGACATGACCATGGAACAGGTCATCGAGCTCAAGGAGAAGACCGGCCACTCCACCATGCCGGTCACCGACGACGGCACTCCCAAGGGCAAGCTCCTGGGCATCGTCACCAGCCGTGACTATCGCCCCAGCCGCGATGACCACCAGAAGAAGGTTTCCGAGTTCATGACCCCGCGTGAGCAGCTCATCGTGGGCGACAAGAACATCAGCCTCAAGGTTGCCAACGACGTCATTTGGGACAACAAGCTCAACGCCCTGCCGATCGTCGACGACAACGATCACCTTATGGGCATCGTCTTCCGCAAGGACTACGACAGCCACAAGACCAACCCCAACGAGCTGCTCGATAACGACAAGCGCTATATGGTCGGCGCCGGTATCAACACCCGCGACTATGCCGAGCGCGTGCCGCTGCTCATCGAGGCTGGCGCCGATGTCCTGTGCATCGACTCCTCCGAGGGCTTCAGTGAGTGGCAGAAGCGCACCATCGAGTGGATTCGCGCCAACTACGGCGAGGACGTCAAGGTCGGTGCCGGTAACGTCGTCGACGCCGAGGGCTTCCGCTTCTTGGCCGACTGCGGTGCCGACTTCATCAAGGTCGGTATCGGCGGCGGTTCCATCTGCATCACTCGCGAGACCAAGGGTATCGGTCGTGGCCAGGCCACCGCGCTGATCGACGTCTGCCGCGCCCGTGACGAGTACTACGAGGAGACCGGTGTTTACGTGCCCGTGTGCTCCGACGGCGGTATCGTATACGACTACCACATGACGCTCGCCCTTGCTATGGGTGCCGACTTTATGATGCTGGGTCGCTACTTCGCCCGCTTCGATGAGAGCCCGACCGAGCGCGTCAACGTCAACGGCCAGTACATGAAGGAGTACTGGGGCGAGGGTTCTGCGCGTGCTCGCAACTGGCAGCGCTACGACCTGGGCGGCGCGGCGAAGCTCAGCTTCGTCGAGGGCGTTGACTCCTACGTTCCCTATGCCGGTTCCCTCAAGGACGGCGTGGGCGGCACGCTCTACAAGGTCAAGTCCACGATGTGCAACTGCGGCGCCCTCTCGATCCCCGAGCTCCAGGAAAAGGCACGCCTGACCCTGGTCAGCTCCACCTCCATCGTCGAAGGCGGCGCCCACGACGTTGTCGTGAAAGACTCTCAGCAGTCTGTGTCTTATCGATAGGATAAGAGCTGCACATAAAGGTTGAGTATCAACCACGTTATTTAGATAAAGCGAGATGCCTGCAAGTCGCAGACATCTCGCTTGTTGTATTTGCTATCATCATGCGAGTCAACCTTAGGGTCGGGCGGCTTAGCTTTGTTCGCTACAAGTTCCGCACGCAAAGAAGAGCACTTAATGTGCTCTTCGTCTTGCGCAGGACTGTCCGCAGTAGCGAATAAAGCCAAGCCGACCGACCCCAGCTAAGATTAAAGGAGCTGATATGTGCGATTGCACAGATCATAAGGACGAGATCCCTGCCTACGACGCGCAGGCCATTGAGTCCAAGTGGATGAAGGCCTGGGAGGACTCCAACCTCTTTGCCGTCGACACTGACGACAGCAAGCCCAAGAAGTACGTGCTCGAGATGTTCCCGTATCCGTCGGGCGACCTGCACATGGGCCACGCGCGCAACTATACCATCGGCGATGCCATGGCCCGTCAGGCCCGCATGCGCGGCTACGACGTGCTGCACCCCATCGGCTTTGACGCCTTTGGCCTGCCTGCCGAGAACGCCGCCATCAAGCACAATACGCAGGCTGCCGCCTGGACGTATAAGAACATGGACCAGGCTCTCGCCACGATGAAGCGCATGGGCTTCTCCTACGATCTGGATCGCATGGTCAAGACCTGCAGCCCCGACTATTACCGCTGGGGTCAGTGGATCTTTGAGAAACTGTGGGAAAAGGGCCTCGTCTACCGCAAGAAGAACCCGGTCAACTGGTGCCCCACCTGCAAGACCGTTCTGGCCAACGAGCAGGTCACCGAGGGCAAGTGCTGGCGCTGCGGCACCGAGCCCGAGAAGCGCGATCTTGAGCAGTGGTACTACAAGATTACCGAGTACTCCCAGGAGCTGCTCGACGATCTGGAGAAGCTCCCCGGCTGGCCCGAGCGCGTCAAGCAGATGCAGGCCAACTGGATCGGTCGTTCCGAGGGCGCCGAGGTCGACTTTACCCTGTGCGACCAGGATGGCGAGCCCATCGAGGGCGACGAGGGCAAGATCACCGTCTTCACCACGCGTGCCGATACGCTCTTCGGTGTCTCCTTCTTTGTCCTGGCTCCCGAGTACGCGCGTCTGCACGAGCTCGTCGCGGGTACGGAGTACGAGGAGGCCGTGACCAAGATCGTCGAGGACTCCAAGCATATCTCCGCCGTCGAGCGTGCCCAGGGCACCCTCGAGAAGCACGGTGCCTTTACCGGCCGCTACGTGGTGAACCCGGTCAACGGAGAGAAGGTCCCCGTGTGGGTTGCCGACTACGTTGTTGCCGACTACGGCACCGGCGCCGTCATGGCCGTTCCCTGCGGCGACCAGCGCGACTTTGAGTTCGCACGCAAGTATGATTTGCCGATCGTGCCGATCATCCTGGACGATGACGATCGCGCTGCCGTCGAGGCCAGCGGTGAGACCATCGATACCTTCCATGCCGAGACTGTCGACTGGGATTGCGCCCATGCTGCCGAGGGCACGCTCGTCCAGTCCGGCAAGTACACCGGTATGCGCGGCGGCAAGCACTCCGAGGGCGAGGCTGCAATCGTTGCTGACCTCGAGGCCATGGGCTGCGGTCGTCGTAAGGTCGAGTTCCGTCTGCGCGACTGGCTCATTTCCCGCCAGCGCTATTGGGGCAACCCCATCCCGGCCATCCACTGCGAGCACTGCGGCATCGTGCCCGTGCCCGAGGACCAGCTGCCGGTAACGCTGCCCGAGAACCTGGACCTGGGCGCCGGCGAGACCCTCGCCGAGTGCAAGGAGTTCTACGAGACCACCTGCCCGGTCTGCGGCCGCCCGGCCAAGCGCGAGACCGATACCATGGACACCTTCACTTGCTCCAGCTGGTATTACCTGCGCTATACAGACCCGCACAACACCGAGCTGCCCTTCTCCCGCGAGGCCGCCGACCGTTGGATGCCCGTCGATAACTACATCGGCGGCATCGAGCACGCCATTCTGCACCTGCTCTACAGCCGCTTCTTTACCAAGGCGCTGCGCGACCTGGGCCTGCTGAGCGTGGACGAGCCCTTCACCAACCTGCTGTGCCAGGGCATGGTCAAGGACGAGAACGGCGATACCATGTCCAAGTCCAAGGGTAATGTCGTGCCCCCGAGCTCGGTCATCGAGCCCTACGGCGCCGACACCATGCGTCTGGCGATCCTGTTTATCGCCCCGCCCGAGAAGGACTTCGACTGGGATCCCAAGGCCGTCGAGGGCGCCAACCGCTTCATCAAGCGCGCCTGGCGTATCGTTTGGCAGCTCGTCCAGTCCGGCGACGCCAACGTGGCCTTCGACAAGTCCGCGCTCGACGAGGTCGCGATGAAGCTCTATCGCGAGCGTCACCGCACCATCGCCAAGTGCACCGAGGACTTCGATCGTGGCCAGTTCAACACCGCCATCTCGGCCGTCATGGAGCTCGTCAACGCGGCGAGCGCCTACCTCAACGCCACCGAGGGTGCCGCCCGCGACAAGGCGCTGTGTTACGGCGTGGCTAAGGATATCGTGAGCGTCCTTGCCCCCATCTGCCCGTTCTGGGCCGACGAACTGTGGCACGAGGCCCTCGGCTGCGAGGGCAACGCCTACACCGCCGCCTGGCCCGAGTTCGACCTGGCCGAGTCCATCGAGGATACGGTGCAGATCGTCGTCCAGGTGCTCGGCAAGGTCCGTGGCCGCATCGACGTCGCCCGCGACGCCTCCAACGAGGAGATGCAAGCTGCCGCTGAGGAAGCCGTTGCCAAGTGGCTTGAGGGCAAGACGGTCGTCAAGGCCATCTGCGTGCCCGGCAAGCTGGTCAACCTGGTGGTCAAGTAAGCGCTGCGCGTAAAGCTGACATGCAATAAACGAGGGACGGTCCGGTTGGGTCGTCCCTCGTTTTGTGTTGTCTGCCCTGCTTAGTCAGTGCGTCGCACCGTCTTCTACGGGATGTGTACCAGGTCCCTAAAGTAAACGTTGCCCGTTGCCTCTTCGAACATCCAAATGTTGAGGTAGATGTCGTTGAGGTCGTTGTTCACATCAAAGTCCGGGTCGTCGAAGGTGCCTACAAAGGTGAGCATGGCGCGCGTTTCCTCGCCCGCTGCGACCTGCTGGCGCATGCGCACATCGCGGACCACGCCGTTGACGTAGGCATAGGAGTCCACATCGCCAAACATCATGTCGACATCGGTATTGTTGGTCACCGTAAAGACGAGCGCCGCGTCTCCGTAGCCGTCGGTGTCCTTGCCCACGCAGGTAACATGGACGTTTTCGTCTGCCTCAAGGTCGATGGGGAACTGTTCTTGGGGGTCGGGACCCAGGCCCTGGGGATCGACGGTGTCTTCGTTTATTTTGTCGAAGCTCTCCGATAGCGTCGTTTTCTCGATGGCTTTTGTGCTGCCGAGATCCGGCTCGCATGTTCCGGTTTTGCCATTCGTGTTGCCGCAGCCCAAGAGGGCCAACGAGCACGTTGCGATGACGAGTGCAGTCATGCAGGGGGTTCCTAGGCGTTTCATGTGTGCCTCCTTGCCGTAGAGGATTTGGAAAGGTTCGTCGTTGCGCGACTTGCTGGCCGGCTTGTTACAGAATGTCCCTTAGCGTAAGTCTGGTCGATAGGGGCTCGGGGAGGAATGCCCTTGGGGTTCGAACGGGCCTGTGGATTGGGACGCATGGCCCGTTTTGGGGCTGTTGAGGGTGCGCCGCATGGGGTTCCTCGACCAATTGTCCTATTCTTGTGGAGAAGCTGTGCGCACGCTGACCTGCAGATTCGTACGGTGCTTGCACGTTTCCGCAGCTATTGGTATAGTTTGCTTGCAAATGAAGTTGTAATTGAAAGAAGTGGGGTTTCGGCCCCGCTTCTTTTTTGTATGGATGGAGGTGCCGCAATGGTCAAGACTAAGACCGAGCAGGCGATCATCGACGCGCTCGAGGCCGTTGCTCCCCAGCACGATGTCGACATCGTTGACGTCGAGCTCGTGGGTGCCACCAAGGCCCCCTGCGTGCGTGTGCGTATCGAGGGTGCCGAGGGTCAGAGCCTGTCTCTCAACGACGTCACGGCCAACACCAAGTGGGTCGGCGACGTGATTGAGGAGCTCGATCCCATCTCTTCGAGCTATACGCTCGAGGTGTCGAGCCCGGGTATGGCGCGTCCGCTGCGCCGCCCGTGCGACTTTGCCCGCTTTGTGGGCGAGAACTGCGAGCTCACCTCCACCGCCACCGAGGGCCGTCGCAAGTACGCCGGCAAGATTGCCGCTGCGACCGAGACCGACGTGACCCTCGAGCTCGAGGACGGCGAGTCCGTCACCCTCGATTTCTCTGATGTTAAAAAGTGCAAGTTGAAGCCCACCTACGACTTCAAGCCCGCGAAGGAAGGAAAGTAAGATGGCAGCATCCGACATGATGTCCGCCCTGATGGAGCTTTGCCAGGAGAAGCACATCGACCAGCTCTACCTGATCGACCGCCTGGAGCAGTCGCTCGCCAAGAGCTATGCCGAGATCCTGCATCTTGAGTGGGGCGCCAAGGTGACCATCGACCGCACCACCGGCAAGATCTACGTCTACCGCCTGGAGCCGATCGACGATTCCATGGACGAGGAGGGCAACTTCACCGAGTTCGAGGAGATCGACGTTACCCCCAAGAACACGAGCCGCATCGCTGCCCAGCACGCCAAGGCCGAGATCAACGCCATCGTGCGCAACTCCGCCCGAGAGCAGATCTACGAGGAGTTCTCCGGCCGCATCGGTGACCTCATCAGCGGTACCGTGCTACAGTCCACGCCCGACTTCACGATCGTCAAGATTCGCGAAGGCGTCGAGGCCGAGCTGCCGCACTTCGATCAGCGCCGTTACGAGAACGAGCGCAACGAGCGTCCGATGGGCGAGCGCTACCTGCACAACCAGCACATCAAGGCCGTGATCATCGACGTTCGCGACCCCAACTCCAACCTGCAGCCGGTTCGTGGCGAGCACAGCCGTCCGCCGATTGTCATCTCCCGTACCCACCCTGAGCTCATGCGTCGTCTGTTTGAGCAGGAGGTGCCCGAGATCTATGAGGGCACCGTCCGGATCAAGTCGATCGCCCGCGAGCCCGGCCAGCGCTCCAAGGTCGCCGTCCACTCGCTTGACGACCGTCTGGATCCCGTGGGCGCCTGCGTCGGCCCCAAGGGCAGCCGTGTTCGCGCTGTCGTGGGCGAGCTCCGCGGCGAGCGCGTCGACGTCATCCTGTGGGATGCCGATCCTGCCGTCTACGTTGCCAACGCCCTGTCGCCCGCTAAGGTCACCCGCGTCCTCATCGACGAGGAGAAGGCCTACGCCGGCGTCATCGTGCCCGACGACCAGCTGTCCCTCGCCATCGGCAAGGAGGGCCAGAACGCCCGCCTCGCCGCGCGCCTGACCGGCTGGCACATCGACATCAAGTCCGAGACGCTTGCCGCCGACATCCTCAAGAACGTCCCCGTTCACGAGGAGCCCGCCGCCGACCTGATCGGTGACGAGGAGGACGAGGACGTCCGTCGCTGCGAGTACGTGTCCGAGGACGGCATCCAGTGCCGCAACCAGGCCCGTCCCGGCTCCCGTTTCTGCGGTATCCACGACACCGACGCCTTCGATGATGCGGAGGACCTGATCTAGCGCGCGGTCGCGCCGGGCAGGTCCCGGCGCATACCCCACGCTCGTTCAGTCTCTAGGCACCCAAGGTGCCAGAAAGGGTAGGTGAAGTCATATGGCAAAAGTCCGTGTGTCCACCCTGGCCAAAGAGTTCGGCATGACCTCCAAGGAACTGATGGGTCATCTCGCCGATATGAAGATTCCCGCTAAGTCCGCTTCCTCCACCTTGGAGGACGCCTATGTCGCCATGGTCCGCAAGCAGCTCGCCTCGGTGATCGAGGCTCGCGCTCAGGAAGTCGAGGCCGCCAAGCAGGCCGAGGAGCAGGCAGCTGCCGCCGAGGAGGCCGCACGCGCCGCCGAGGCCGAGCGTGAGCGCATCGCCGCCGAGAAGGCACGCGAGGAGGAGCGCCGCCAGTTTGCCGCAGCCCAGGCTGCCGAGGAGGCTGCCCGCGCCGAGGCCGAGGCCAAGAAGAAGGCCGAGCAGGAGCGCCTTGCCCGCGAGAAGGAGGAGGCTGCCCGCGAGGCCCAGCGCCGCGCCGTTCCCGCTTCCGACTCCGGTTCGCGCTTCCGTTCCCTGCTCGACCAGATCGCCGCACAGGAGACCGTGCTCAAGGAGAAGAAGGACGCCGAGGACAAGGCCAAGGCCGAGCGCGCCGCCGAGCGCGGTAACCGTCGTGGCGGCAACAACGACCGCCGCGGTGGCCGTCGTAACGATCGCAACGCCTCCGACAACAACTCCGAGCGTAACGCCTCCGAGAGCCGTCCGCACAGCCATCGCACCAACGCCAGCAACAACGTCGCTGCCGGCATGGACTTCCCCAACCCCGATAAGCAGGGCAAGGGCAAGAAGCGCAAGGGCGGTCACAACAACGAAGAGGACCACTATAGCCGCATGGCTCGCGAGGCCGAGGAGTACAGCCGCGAGAAGGTGCTCGAGGAGGCTCGTGCCGCCGTCGAGGAGGCCTCTCGCGAGTCCACCGGTCGCCGCAAGAAGCGCAAGGAGAAGCGCGAGCGCGAGGCTGCCAAGGCTCAGGAGGAGCGCAAGATAGAGGAGGCGCTGGCCCAGGGCGTGAACCCCGAGGAGCTCGACGCCATCAAGGTTTCCCAGGGCGTTACCGTTCAGGAGCTCGCCGAGGCGCTCGACGTTCCGGCCAACGACATCATCAAGCGCCTGTTCCTGCTGGGTACGCCGCTCACCATGACGCAGTCCATGTCCGATGACCTCGTCGAGCTCGTTGCCGACGACCTGGGTCGTCAGATCAAGATCATCACCCCCGAGGAGGAGAACACCTTCTCGTTCTACGACGATCCCGCCGACCTTAAGCCACGCGCCCCGGTCGTCACCGTCATGGGCCACGTCGACCACGGCAAGACGAGCCTCCTCGACGCCATCCGTCACACCGGTGTCGCTGCCGGCGAGGCGGGCGGCATCACCCAGGCAATCGGCGCTTCGCAGGTTATGATCAACGACCGCAAGATCACCTTCATCGATACCCCGGGCCATGCCACCTTTACGGCCATGCGTGCCCGTGGTGCCAAGGTGACCGACATCGTCATTCTGATCGTGGCTGCCGACGACGGCGTCATGCCCCAGACCGTCGAGTCGATCAACCACGCCAAGGCCGCCGGCGTACCCATCGTCGTCGCCGTCAACAAGATCGATAAGCCGGGTGCCAACCCCGACCGCGTGCGCCAGGAGCTCACCGAGTACGGTGTCATCCCCGAGGAGTGGGGCGGACAGAACATGTTCGTCAACATCTCGGCGAAGCAGAAGATCGGTATCGACGATCTGCTCGAGACCGTGCTGCTCCAGGCAGATGTGCTCGAGCTCAAGGCCAACCCGGACACCTTTGCCTCCGGCAACGTCCTCGAGGCCAAGCTCGACAAGGGCCGCGGCTCGGTCGCTACCGTGCTCGTGACCCGCGGTACCCTGCACGTGGGCGATACGCTGGTCGCCGGCCTCACCTACGGCCGCGTCCGCGCCATGCTCGACCCCAAGGGCCGCGCCGTCACCGAGGCCGGTCCCTCTGACGCCGTCGAGATCCTGGGCCTGCAGTCCGTGCCCAACGCCGGTGACGAGTTCCGCGTGTTCGAGGACGAGCGCGAGGCTCGCGCGCTTGCTGACGAACGTTCGCTCAAGGCCCGTATCGAGGAGCAGAGCCGCGTCAAGCACGTCACGCTCGAGAACCTCTTCGAGACCATTGCCGACGCCGAGGTCAAGGAGCTTAACCTGATCATCAAGGCCGACGTCCAGGGTTCCATCGAGGCCCTTCAGGACTCGCTCGACAAGATGGATCAGTCCGAGGTTCGCATCAACACGATCCACTCCGCCGTTGGTGCCATCAACGAGACCGACGTCGTCCTGGCCGACGCCTCCAACGCCATCATCATCGGCTTTGGCGTCCGCCCCGACGGTAAGGCCCGTTCCGCCGCCGAGCGCGAGGGCGTCGAGATCCGTTGCTACGACGTTATCTACAAGTGCCTCGAGGAACTTGACGCTGCCCGTATCGGCATGCTCAAGCCCACCGAGGTCGAGGTCTCCACGGGTACCGCGACCGTCCTGGACACCTTCAAGGTGCCCAAAGTCGGTATCGCCGCCGGTGTCCGCGTCGAAGAGGGCGAGATCGCCGCGACCGATTCCGTGCGTCTGGTGCGCGACGGCATCGTGGTCTTCAACGGCAAGATCGCCTCGATGCGCCACTACAAGGACGAGGCCAAGAGCCTCAAGAGCGGTTCCGAGGGCGGCATTGGCCTGGAGAACTTCCAGGACATCAAGCCCGGCGACCAGATCGAGGGTTACCGCATCGACCAGGTTGCCCGTACCGAGTAGGGGGTAGCGCTATGAAGCAAACGCAGGCAACCCGCCGTCTGGGCGAGCAGCTTCGCGAGAAGCTTGGTTATATCCTGCTCTTTGAGGTTTCCGATCCGCGTCTCGACCTGGTTACTTTGACCGCGGTCGAGGTCGCGGTGGACCGTTCGTTCGCGCGTGTGTTCGTGTCGTGCGATGCGAGCCGCTACGACGAGGTCATGGAGGCGCTCGCAAGCGCCAAGGGCCGTATTCGCAGCCTGTTGGCTCGCTCGCTCGATTGGCGTGTCACGCCCGAGCTCGATTTTCGCATCGATCGTTCGACCGATGAGGCCGAGCGCATCACGCGTGCGCTGGAAAACGTTCCCGCCACGCTTGCGATCGAAAAGGACGAGGACGGCTATCCGATAGCGGATGCCGCCCAGGAGGCAGCTTTAGATGACTAATTCCGCCGACCTCGCCTCGTGCGAGTCTGCAGATATTCAGCGACGCATCCTCGAGCTCATCGAGGGTGCGTCCTCCATTGCGATTTCGGGACACACTTCTCCCGATGGCGACGCCCTGGGCTCCGTGCTGGGTCTGGGCCTCTCGCTTATGAAGTTTTTCCCCAACAAGGACATTGCCCTGCTGCTGGCAGATGATGACCCGGTTCCGCGCATCTACCGCTTTATGGAAGGCTCCGATCGCCTGGTACCGGCATCTGCGTATACCGGCAATCCGGACCTGTTCATCTCGGTGGACGTACCGGTCGTCGAGCGTCTCAATAATTCCGCCGAGGTGCTTCGTCGCTCCAAGCATGTGGTGTGCTTCGATCACCATCCGGCGCGCGAGGAGTTTGCCGAGCTCAGCCTGAGGCGCGTCGAAGCTGCAGCCTGTGCCATGATCATCGACCGCTTCTTGGACAATTGCGGCATTGTCGCACGTGATGGCGTTGCGACCTGCCTGCTGTGCGGCTTGGTTACCGATACCGGCCGTTTCCAGTACCAAAACGCCGATGCCGCCGCGTTCCATGCAGCCTCGCGTCTGGTTGCCCACGGTGCCGATCCGGCGCGTGTGGCACTCGAGGTCTACCAGAGCATGCGCGTTGAGTTTTTGCACCTCAAGTCCATCGTTATGGGCCGCATCAAGACGGTGGCCCACGGGCGCGTCGCGTATAGTTACGCGTACCAGAGTGACCTTGAGGCTTGCGGTGTCACCTCGGATGAGTGCGACGGCCTGGTTGACGTGGTGCGCTCGGTGATGGGCGTGGAGGTCTGCCTGTTCCTGAAGGGCATTGAGGGCGATACCAAGGTGCGCGGCAACCTGCGCTCCAAGGGCGACCTCAACGTGTCCGAGATCGCGGCTGCATTTGGCGGAGGCGGACATCCCGCTGCCGCCGGTTTCTCCAACAACGGAACGATTCTCGAGACGCTTACCGTGGCACTTCCCATGCTGGCCGAGCTGGTGGGGGAGGATCCCGCTTCGGTGACCGTCGAGCTTTAACTTTTTGGATGGTACATGGCTCGTCGTACACCTTCTCAACTGAATATGCTGCTCGCCGTCGATAAGCCGGTGGGCTGCACGTCCCACGATGTGGTTTCGAAATGCCGGCGCGCCCTCCATGAGCGGCGCGTCGGCCATGCCGGCACGCTCGACCCCATGGCATCGGGTGTCATGGTGGTGGGTGTTGGCCAGGCCACCCGTCTGCTGGGCATGCTAACCCTCGATACCAAAAGCTATGTCGCCGACATCTCGTTTGGCGCCGAGACCAATACCGATGATGCGGAGGGCGAGGCGGTCCGCACGGTGGCTGTTGCCAACGAGCTCCGCGATCCTGCCTATGCCCGTGAGCGCCTGGCCGCCATGCTGGGTCCGCAGATGCAGGTGCCGCCGGCGTTTTCGGCTATCTCGGTCAATGGCGTTCGCGCCTACAAGTCTGCTCGCGAGGGCAATGCGGTGGACCTACCTCCGCGTCCCGTCGAGGTCTATGCCGCCGACCTGATCGCCGTGGGCGGCGAAGGTGATACGTGTGTGTGGACCGTGGCGTTCTCGGTGAGTAAGGGCACCTATATCCGTGCGCTCGCTCGCGACTTGGGCCGCGCCTGCGAGAGCGCCGCGCACATTTCCGCGCTGCGCCGCACGGCCTCCGGTGTTGTTTCCATTGGCGCTTGTCATGCGGTCGAGGAGCTTTCTCCCGAGTCCGCGGCTGGCTTTGCCCTGGATCCCATTGCAGCCCTGGGCGCCACGCGTGTTGACTTGCCTGGCAATCTTGCCGACGATCTGCTCTGCGGCCGACGCATTCCCGTTGAGCGTGCGCTTGCCGATTTCGATACCTCGAAGTCGCCTTTTGCGTTGGTGCTCGATGAGGGACTCAAGGCGCTTGCCCGCATTGAGAGTGGCCGCTTTGTCATGGAGCACGTGTTTCCGCAGGCAATCGGCGGTGTTCGATGATGTTGTCCGCTCGCGAGCTCGCGCGTATCTTTTTCGCGGGCGAGTCGGACGAGGCTCGCATCGTCACTGCTGATGCGTTTGATGAGTGCGAGCACTTGGGTGCCGCATCGATTGCCATCGGCGTGTTCGATGGTGTGCACCGTGGACATCAGGAGCTCATTGCGGCGCTTGTCCGTGATGCCCGTGCCCATGGCTGCAAGGCGGTCGTGGTCACTTTCGATCCCGACCCGGACGTTGTGGTGAGCCCTTCGCCCGCTCAAAAATTGATGACGACGGCCGACCGTCTACATGCCTTGGCTCAGACCGGGGTCGATGCAGTGGTGGCCGTTCCCTTTACGCCTGAGGTTGCGGCACTCGACCATGTCGGTTTTCTCGCACTGCTGTCACGCGTGGTCGACATTCGTTCGATTCGCGTTGGCAGCGATTTTAGGCTGGGTCGTGGCGGTGCTTCTGGTGTTGCCGAGATGCGCGCCTGGGGTTCCGAGCACGGCGTTGACGTGTATGGTCACGACCTGCTTTGCGAGGGCGGTGAGGCCATTTGCGCCACCCGCATTCGGCATGAGCTG
>UROR01000049.1 GCA_900549535.1 uncultured Collinsella sp.
GGTTCCACAGGTGTTCGTCTTCCATCACGCAACGGTTGAGCGGCGTGATAACGCCACCCGGGTCCACACTGTTGGCGATGGCCTGCGGCGCCAGGCGGTTTGCAAGGTTTTTGGTGTAGGCGATAACGCCGCCCTTGCTGGCGGCATAGGCGGGAAACTCCGATCCCGTATGCCCGCTCGCCGACCCCACATTGACCACGGATTTAATAGCCGGCGCCGGCTTGGCGGCAAGCCCCTCCCCCACAAAGGCGTAACGCTCGGTCACGCTGATGGTGCCACACAGGTTGGCGGCGATGTCGTCGGCCGAATCCTGCGTGCCGGCAACGTTCACGATTACCTGGGGTTCAAGGTCGTCTGGAAACGAGTCCGGTTCGCGAACATCAACGATCAGATGGCGGTAGCGCTCGTGTTCGATCGCCGCCGGTAGCAGATCAAAGCCCACGACCTCGTGGCCCTCGTCCAAAAAGCGCTGCACGCACGCGGCTCCGATACCGCCCGAAGCGCCCGTGATCAAAACCCGCATACTTGCTCCTTAGGCGGTTGCGTGGCGCTCGAGGTACTCGGCGCCCACGTTCTCGCGCTCCCAGCCGCGCACGACCTTGTAGCCCACGGGGCTCAGGAAGACCTCGCACAGCAGCTCGGCGACGGCACCCGTCAGCGAGCACATAAGGACCTGTACCCAGGTCCAACCAAAGAACGTGTGGCTTACCACAATGGCAAAGACCAGGTTGTCGATAAACTGGCCAACGCCCGTGGACACATAGGAGCGGAAGGCAAAGCTCGCAAAGTTATTCTTTTTGAGCATACGGCCGAGCGACTGGTTGAGCGTGGAGTTAACCACGGCAGAAACGAGCATTGCCAGCGAAGAGCCCAGCACCACGTACCAGGTGCCGCCGATGGTGGCGTTAAGGGCATTGTTGACCTCGATCATGCCCGTATCGTAGTACGCGCCCCACATGCCGGGCGTGAGCGAGCACGCCCAAAAGCACAGGCTCACGGCAAGGTTGACCGCCAGTGCGAGGATAGAGATTTTGATGGATGCCTTGGCGCCAAAGCGCTTGCAGATCATGTCCTGGCACAAAAACGAAACCCAGCTCACCACAAAGCCGCAATCGAGTGCCAGATACGGCAGGCTGATGAGCTCTTTGTTGGCCAGCAGGTTCATCATGATGACGCTCACGAAAAACAGCGAAACCGTTGCCGCGGGAATGCTCCGCAACAGGACCTTGTAGTCCTCCATGACCTTCTTGATCATTATGTACTCCTTTGGTTTTAGGTTTAACGAGCAGGATATCGGACCCGAACTGCTCGGACGCCCCGGTCTTGAGACGACGGTGGGTATGATAGCCGCTCACACGGCATCAGGCAAGCAAACGGCGCGGCAGCCCCGCAGGACCACCGCGGCGATGCGTTAAAAGGCTACGTTGCCAAACTCCGACAGGATAAGGTCGGGGTTGTGGTCGGTTGCCCAATCCACGTTCCACGGGCTCGTGAACAGCAGCAGCTTGCCGCCGCGCATGTCCTCGACGCGCAGCGTGTCGCGCGTGAGCGAAAGGCCCGGGATATCGATGGTGTCGGGGTCGTTCTGGATCCAGCGGATGTCCGTATAGGGCAGCGGCTGGCGACGAACCTCAACACGGTACTCGGCCTTGAGACGGCGCTCGAGTACCTCAAACTGCAGCACGCCGACCACGCCCACGATGACGCTCTCCATACCGGCACCCAGCTCGCGGAAGATCTGGATAGCTCCCTCCTGGGCAAGCTCCTCCATGCCCTTGACGAACTGCTTGCGCTTGAGCGTGTCGACCTGCGTAATGCGAGCGAACATCTCGGGGGCAAACGTCGGGATCTGCGGATACTGCACATGGCGCTTGCCAGAGCACACGGTGTCACCGATGCTAAAGATACCCGGATCGAACAGGCCCACGATATCGCCCGCGTACGCCTCGTCCACGATGGCGCGGTCATCGGCCATCATCGACGTACCCGTGGCAAGCTTGAGCTTGCGGTTGCCCTGCACGTGGAAGGCGTCCATGCCGCGCTCGAACTTTCCCGAGCAAATACGCACAAAGGCGATGCGGTCACGGTGGTTCTTGTCCATGTTGGCTTGGATCTTAAACACAAAGCCGCTAAAGTCGTCGCGGCAGGGATCGACCGGCTCGCTGGTGAGCGTATCGGTATAGGCGCGCGGCGTCGGGGCCAGACGCAGGAACTCCTTGAGGAAGGGCTCCACGCCAAAGTTGGTGAGCGCCGAGCCAAAGAACGCCGGGCTCAGCTTGCCGCAGGCCACGGCATCCAAATCGAGCTCGTCGCCGGCACCATCGAGCAGCTCGATATCGTCCATCAGGTTCTTATGGTTCTCCTCGCCGATGAGCTCATCCATGGAAGGATCGCCCAGCTCGGCCTCGACCTCGGCGATCTTCTTGGTGGCGTTGGCGTGGCCGTCGCCCTCAAAGGCAATGACGCGACGGGTCTGACGATCGAACACGCCGCGGAAGTTGCGGCCGCTACCGATCGGCCAGTTCATGGGATACGTATTGATACCCAGGACGTTCTCGATCTCTTCCATGAGCTCAAACGGATCGCGAGCCTCGTGGTCGAGCTTGTTCACAAAGGTGAAGATGGGAATGTGGCGCAGTGTGCAGACCTTAAAGAGCTTTTTGGTCTGGGCCTCGACGCCCTTGGCGCCGTCGATGACCATGACCGCGGCGTCAGCGGCCATAAGGGTACGGTAGGTATCCTCCGAGAAGTCCTGGTGGCCGGGGGTATCGAGGATGTTGACGCAGGCGCCGTTGTAGGTGAACTGCAGAACCGAGGAGGTAACGGAGATACCGCGCTCCTTCTCGATGTCCATCCAGTCCGAGACGGCATGCTTGGCCGAGCTCTTGCCCTTGACCGAGCCGGCAGACTGGATGCTGCCGGTATAGAGCAGCAGTTTCTCGGTAAGCGTGGTCTTACCGGCGTCCGGGTGGCTGATGATCGCGAACGTGCGGCGCGACGAGATTTCATCCGACAGGCTTGCCATGCGGATCCTTTCTTGCATTGAGTGCATTACGTCGTTGTAACCGTACTATTGTAGCCGCGAAATCCCGCTCTAGGGCACCTATCAGGACAAATTCATCAGTTGGGACCTGGGCAGCCGGCCCAATCCGTATTTACCTCTTGCAGAACTGTGCATAGTGTATATATACTGTGCTTACCGGTTATATACACGTGTAGCCCAACAGCTAAGGAGCCGCTGTGGACATCATCCTATCCAATTCGAGCGACAAGCCCATCTATGAGCAGATATCCTCGCAGGTCAAAGCTCAGATCCTTTCGGGCACGCTCGCTACGGGAGCCAAACTCCCCAGCATCCGTGCACTCGCGAGCGATCTTGGCGTGAGCGTCATCACCACCAAGCGCGCCTACGCCGACCTGGAGCAGCTCGGGTTTATCTGCACCGTGCAGGGCAAGGGCTGCTTTGTCGCCGAGGGCAACCAGGAACTCTTGCGCGAAAACCAGCTCTGCCATATCGAAGAGCTGCTTGCGAAAGCGGCGAGCCAAGCCGAAACCCTGGGTGTCACACGCGACAAGCTGCACGAAATGCTCGACCTGGTAGCCCCCGAAACCATGCAGTAGCCATCTGCAAGAAAGGCTATGCCATGCAAAACCTTTTAGAACTCAAAGGCATCTCACGCCGTGTGAGCGACCGCTTTTCACTACGCGACGTCGCGGTCGCTGTGGAGCCCGGCCAGATCGTTGGCTTTGTAGGCGCAAACGGCGCCGGCAAAACAACGACGATTCGAGCCGCTCTCGGGCTCATACAGCTTGATGCCGGCGAGGTGCACCTGTTTGGGCAGCGCTGTGGCGCCGACGCGCCCGATGAGTCGCAACGCCATCTACGCTCCCGCGTCGGTCTTGTCCTGGACACGTGCCCCTTCCCCTCCACGCTCAAGGTGGGCCAGATCGAGGCGCTCGTAGGCCCGGCGCACCCCACGTGGGACCGCGAAACGTTCGCCGGATTCATCAACCGATTTGGCCTCGATCCCAAGACAAAGGTCAAGGACCTCTCCCGCGGCATGGGCATGAAACTGCAGCTTGCCTGTGCACTCAGCCACAATGCCAAGCTGCTCGTTTTGGACGAAGCCACCGCGGGCCTCGATCCCATGGCACGCGAGGAACTGCTTGATGAGCTGCTTGCCTTTGTCGCCGACGGCCAGCACAGTGTGCTGCTCTCGAGCCACATTACGTCCGACCTCGATCGCACCGCTGATCGCGTCATCTGCATCGATAATGGCTCGATTATTTTTGACCTGCCGCGCGAGGACATTACCGACCGCGCCGGCATCGCCCACTGCACCCAATCGCAGGCTGCCGAGCTTATGGCTTGCGTCGAAGGCGCCCGTGCCGCCCACCACGCCTATAGCGTGGACGTGCTCGTGCCCAACCGTTGCGAAACGCTCGAGGCCTTTCCCGAGATTCCCTGCGATCGGGCAACCATTGATGACTACCTGCGCCTCACGCTGAAAGGGGCTTCGAAATGAAACGCGCCTTTATGTCCGAGCTCGCCATCGCTCGTTCGCTTATCCCGAGCATTGCAGGAGTCGGCCTGTTCATCTTCGTCGTGCTGACGCTCGCCAACGCGTCGGATGGCGATTCCGGTATGAGCGCCGGCGCCTGCGCCGTTAGTGCCATGTCACCCATCATATTCATGAACTCACTGGCCGGTTTCGACAATCAAAACGGTTGGGAGCGCTATCGCGCAACGCTGCCTCTCTCGCGTAAAGACATCATCTGCGCACGCTACCTGAGCATCATTGTCTTCTCGGCTGTCATGGCGTGCGCCGCCGCGCTTCTGAGCATCGTCTCCTTCCCGCTCTTCAACAGCGCGGGTATCCCGTTGACGGGACAGATTGTCTTTGAGATTGCAATAGCCTCGGCAGCATCGATGCTCATCTCCCTCATGATGGTGTTTTTGGCGCAGCCGCTGTTCTTTCGATTTGGACACATGGAGGCGCTGCGCCTATCCGTTGGCCTGTTTGCCCTGCTTGGCTGCGGCACCATGGCCACGCTGAGCTCCTCCAACCCCATCAGCAACTGGCTCATGTCGATTGTCGGAGCGAATCCCGACCCTGCCGTTCTGGGCTGTCTGTGTGCAGGCATCGCCGCACTTGCCCTCGCGCTATGTGCAATCAGCTGCACCGTCAGCACCAAGGTTTATCGAGTACGCGATCTGTAGCCACGCGAGCCTCAATCCACAAAGGGCGCGATCGTCCCCTCCCCGCAAATCCGTGGCAAACGGCATGTCCCCGTCGTGCGCCACCGTGCTACTTGCGCAGCGGCTTGGGCAGTGGAATGCCGGCGGCGATGACGGCCGCGATGATCATGCAGACGATACCCTTGAGTGGGAAGCACATGAGCAGCAGGCCCACAACCATAACAGGCTGGTGCATAACGGCGCCCATCGTCGATGCCGTGCAGACGGCGACGCAAAAGACCGGATCTGCGCCGGTGAGGATGGCAAGGCCGTAGCCCAGGCTTACGCCCGAGAAGATAACGGGGAAGAAGTGGCCGCCGCGCCAACCCATGTTGATAAGAGCTGGGGTCAACATGGCCTTAACAAGACCGGTCGCGATAAGCACGCCAGCGGGAATGGTCAGGTAGGTTTCCATGAGCACGTCGGCCTGGGTCTCGCCGGCAAACATGGTGTACGGCAGGACCGTGCCGCAGATGGCGAGCGCCAGACCGGCCAGCATGGCTTTGACGACAGGACGCTCCCCTATTGCATGAGACAGCGCCTCGCTTGCGTGCTCGGAGACAAAGTACAGCCAGCCGCAAACGGTGCCGACCAACGCCAACGGAATGAGCCAGGCAAGTTCCAAGTTGCCCACCTCGGCGGACTCGAACCTGGGCATGCCCATGCCGCCGCCCACAAGCTGGCCAAGCAGCAGGTAGGTGCCCAGACCGCCGGCAATCGCGATGCCATAGACCACGGTCTTTTGCACCTTGGGCAGCTTGATGGTGATCTCGCCGGACGCGGACTCATCGTCGGCGTCTTCGCCCTGGCCGTCGGCGCTACCGGCAAGCGGCGCCACAAAGCCAAAGACGGGCGCGGTAAAGAGCGCCGTCAGGGCAGCCTGGGTACCCAGCAGCGTGAGCTCCCTAAACTCGGCGCCAAAGCGACGCATGCGGTCGCCGACCCAGCTGCACAGACCGGCGATAACGCCGGTCAGGCCGGCCTCCGGTCCAATGCTTCCGCCAAACAGCAGCGGCAGCAACGCCGCGAGCGAAAGCTTGCCCAGGTTGTCGTACGGGTAGCGCCCGTCTTGCTTAACCTTAGCCATCACCTGGTTGAGGTCATCGGTCTTGGTGCCTGTCATCTTCTCGTACAGACCGATTAACAGACCGCCCAGCAAGCAGACAAAAAATGGGTACGGCAGAAAGCCAAACGGGCCACTGGCAAGCTCGGGCGAAGCGACGCCCAGCGCGTGCGGAATCTCGGTCCATAGATAGTCGATGCCGTGCTCCATCGCGAAAAAGAACAGCCAGACCGCGGCACCTGCGAACGCACCGGTCACGGCAACGCTAACTAAAAACAGCGCGCGGTTTGTGGGTTTGGCAAGGTTATCCATCGGGTCCTCCCGCGGTCAAAGTCGACATAGTTACGTTTTATTGTAGAGCGAGCGTTGCCCGAACGAGCCAACCACCTGCGCCGCAAACGGCACCATTGGGAGCCATAGTGGGGCAGGCTCAAGACTTATCCGTTGATAATCGAGGCAATCTCGCGCAAATCGTCGGCAAAGTAGATGCCGTGCTGGCGCCTCGGGCTCGAAAGCCCCTTATCAATCATGTGCCCGAGCAACGCCTTGAGGTCGTTGTAGTAACCGTCCAGGTTATACAGGATGCACGGAGAGCTCAGGTGCCCCAACGACACCGCGGACATAACCTCGGCAATCTCCTCGAGCGTGCCCGTGCCGCCCGGAAATGCGATGAACGCATCGCCGAGCTCGATCATCTTGGCTTTGCGCTCGGCCATATCGCTCGTCACGATAAGGTCGTCGATACCGTCATGTTGAAACTCGGCCTCGATAAAAAAGCTCGGCTCAACACCCGTCACGTGTCCACCCGCCTCGAGTACGCTATCGGCTAGCGCACCCATCAGTCCCGATTTGGACCCGCCGTATACGAGCGCGTGTCCGTTGGCGCCAATCCAATTGCCCAGCTCCTGTACCGCGGGCAGAAACGCCGGGTCGTTGCCGACGCTCGCGCCCAGGTACACCGTGATGTTCATATGCAATCCCCCTCGTCGTGACGCGCGGCACCCGTTCTATCGTTGCCGGCGACGGTATTCGCGCACGCGGCGCGACAAATCGGCGAGCTCATCGCGGTCGAGTTCTTCCAAATGCTCAAGATCGTCCATAAAGCGCGCCATGGTGTCCTTTTGGCGCAGCTTGATGAGCGTATTGCAGTAGTTCACCGCCACGCCCGTAAGCATGGCGATATAGAAGATACTGATGACGCTTAGGATGACGGTAATGCCGCGGGCAACCGGTGTCTCGGCCGGAATGTCGCCAAAGCCGATCGTCGAGACCGTCTCAAAGCTAAACCACAGGCCATCGCCAAACGTAAGGGTCGTGGGCTCGGACAGCCAGACGGCCGTCGAGCACAGCAGATAGAAGACGAGGAACAGCTCCGTAATGCGCACGAAGCCCGCCTGGCGCAGTACGTCAGCAAGTGTCCTGAGCTTTTTCATCGCGACCCCTTCCACGGACAACCAATCACGTTCGCTCGGTATTGTCCCACGCCTCCCCCGCAAACGAAACTAGTCGTTTGGGACGTTCTTAAATGACTAGTCAAACAAGAACGTCCCCAATGACTAGTCGTTTAAGAACGTCCCCAATGACTGCCGAGCGGGACCGTTTAGCGGTGCAGCTGCCGACTGGGCAGGCTGAGCTGGTATCCTTATGCGGTAATGTCTCGATTCGTTAGGATTGCATGTGAGAGCTTCCGCTGTCCTTCGTTCAGTTATATATCGCACCTTGGCCGTCGCGCTTGCCGTGCTCGCCGTACTGAGCACCATCATGCCCGCCCCCGCCTATGCCGCCAATACCGATCAGCTGGTCAAAACAGTCCGCGTTGGTTGGCTCGTCAACAACGAGGGCTTCCAGGACGGCACCCCCGGCGAGCGTCTCTCGGGATGGGGTTACGAGTACCTCCAGACCCTGTCGTACTACACGCCCGGCTGGCGGTACGAATACGTCTCCGGCACCTTCACCGAGCTTATGGACATGCTCGAGGCAGGCGAAATCGACCTCATGCCCAACATCTCCTACTCCGAGGAACGCGCCCAAAAGCTGCTCTTTTCCTCGAACCCCGAGGGCACCGAGCGCTACTTCATCTACGCCAAGCCCGATCGAGACGATCTGGCCAAGGGTGACCCCCAAGCTCTCCAAGGCCTTACCATCGGCTGCAACCCCGGCGTTATGCAAACCTTCGTTGGCCAGCAGTGGCTCGCCAACGAAGGCATTACCTGCACCTATAAAGAAATCGACACTGGCGGTGCCCTCTTTGACGCGCTCGCAAACGGCGAGGTCGACGCCATCATCATGAACGACACCATTTCGTCGCCCGAGGCGTCGCCCATGTTCTACGTCGGTTCGAGCGCCTACTACTTTGCCGTTCCCAAAAGCCGCTCTGACCTGATGGACGACATCAATGCCGCCATGTCGGCAATCGCCCGCGTCAACCCACGCTATATCGACGAAGTCAAATCTAACTACTCGGCCCAAAACAGCGGTTCATCATCGCTCAACGGCCCCGAACGTTCCTGGCTCAAAGCAAATGACAACACCATCACGCTCGGCTACATTACGGGCAAACTCCCCTACTGCAACGAAGACGAAGACGGCAAAATTGAAGGCTCGCTCGCATCGCTTGCGACGACGCTGCACGATAAATTTGGCATTACGGTCAAAACCATCCCCTTTGATAGCTACAAGATGATGTCAAAGGCCCTGTCAAAGGGAAGCATAGACGTTGCGCTGCCGGTATACCGAGATTACTGGTTTGCCGAGCAAACAGGCGTTGCGCAGTCGGTATCGTTGGGGACCATATCCCTCACCGCCATCCACACCGGCAGCGACCTGAACAAAGACCTTCAGAACATCGCCTGTACCAAATCATCGTTTGTCAACAAAAATGCACTTGAAAATCTGTTCCCCACAGCGACCGTGACCGAATACCAATCCGACGATGAAGCGTTCGACGCCCTCAGGAAGGGAACGGCGCACTGCATCGTCGCTCCCAGCTCACGCGTAAAAACCATCGGCGACCGTTATGATCTCGAGGGCTGCGAGACGGTCGAGCTCCCTGACACCTGTGACCTCGCATGCTGGATTTCGCGCGGAAAGCCCGAGCTGCTGGGAATCATCAACAAGGGCATCATCAATGCCGGAGAATCGCTCTCCGCAAGCAATTACTCATCCACGTCGTACACGACCCAGGAATCAGACACGCTTCAATTCCTTTTTCGCAACCGCACCGCCATTGCAGCTACCCTCATCGGTATGTTGTCGGTCGGCATCGTCCTGCTCATCTGGGCGCTCGTGCGCGCTCGAACCGAGCGCAAAAAAGCCGATGCCGCCAACGCCGCCAAGACGGCATTCCTCACGCGCATGAGCCACGACATCCGAACGCCGCTCAACGGCATCCTGGGCCTTATCGATATCGAGGAATTGAAGGAAGGCGATATCCAGGTCGCCCGCGAAAGCCGCGCCAAGGCTCGTGTTGCCGCCAATCACCTGCTCTCGCTGATTAACGATATCCTCGAGATGGGCAAAATCGAAGACCGCAAGATAACACTGGAACATGCGCCTTTTAACCTCAAAGAGCTCTGTGACAATACGCTGGTTCTGTGCAAGCTCCGTGCATCCGATAACGGCATCACCATGCAGGACAATAGTCTGCCATACGCCACGGGGCCATACATGGTCGGCAGTCCCACCCATATCCGACAGATCATGATCAACCTGTTAGACAACAGCATTAAGTACAACAAGTGCGGCGGCTCCGTCACCTTTAGCTCAAAGACCAAGCCACTCGATAACGGGCGCGCGCTCTTTTGCTTTAGCGTTTCGGATACCGGCATTGGCATGACTCCCAAATTCTTAAAACAAATCTATGAGCCGTTTGCCCAAGAAGGTAACGATGCGCGCAGCAAGTTCCAAGGAACTGGCATGGGCATGCCAATCGTCAAGTCGCTTATTGAACTGATGGGCGGCACCATCGAAGTCACCAGCGAGCTCCATGTGGGCACCACGTTCTACGTGGAAATTCCGCTCGATATCGACAAGAATCCCCAGGCGCGGGCGAATACGGTTGAGAGTACGCTCGACTGCTCGCTCGCCAACATGAACGTGCTGCTCGCCGAAGACAACGAATTGAACGCCGAGATTGCCCAGGCGCTGCTAGAATCCGAGGGCGTCGTGGTCACCCGCGCCGCCAACGGCAACGAAGTCGTCGATCTGTACCTATCGCATCCCGCCGGCAGCTTCGATGCGATCCTGATGGACATTATGATGCCGGGCATGGACGGCTATGAGGCAACCCGCGCGATTCGTCTGAGCGAGAAGGTCGATGCAGCCGATATCCCCATCATCGCGCTCACCGCCAACGCCTTTGCCGAAGACGCCCAGGCGGCACACGATGCCGGCATGAACGCCCATCTGTCCAAACCGCTCGACTTTAACAAGCTCAAAAACATACTCGCCCGCATCAAGAAAAACGGATCCATTTCGCTATAGTTTGTGCTCAACCACTACGCACGACCAGAAAGGAAGCCAACGATGTTTAGGCCCTTACGTCGAAAGAAACGCGCTATCACCGACGAGGAAGCGCGCAAACTGCTCGCCACCTGCAAGCGCGGCGTCTTTGCCGTCAACGGCGACGATGGCTACCCGTACGCCATTCCCGTCAACTACTTCTTTGACACCGAGCACGACAAGATTTATTTCCATGGCGCCAAGGCTGGCCACAAGGTCGATTCACTCAAGCGCGATGACAAGGTCTGCTTTACCGTTTACGGCAACGAGTGGTACAAGGACGGTGACTGGGCTCCCTACGTTATGAGCACCGTGGTCTTTGGCCGCTGTCGCCTGGCGAATGACACTCCCGCGTTTATCGAAGACAAAGTCCGCCAGCTCGCCCTTAAGTACTACCCTTCCGCCGAGGAAGTCGAAGAGGAAATCGCCAAAGACATCAAGGGCGTCCAGCTCTACGAGATTACGATTGAGCATCTCTGCGGCAAGCAGATTCAGGAAAAGTAAGCCCCTCAGCAGGTCTCATCAATAACAATATGGCCCGGGTCCAACCAACATTGGAACCAGGCCATATGCTTATGAAGCGTCGGCGGCGATGTGCGCTAGCGCCTCGACGAGCTCTTGCGAGCTCACAGGTTTGCTCAGGTGCGCGTTCATGCCCGCCTCACGCGAAAGCCTACGGTCGTCGGCAAAGGCGTTGGCACTCACGGCGATAATCGGCGTGGTCGCGGCATCCTCGCGATCGAGTGCTCGAATCTGACGCGTGGCCTCAAGGCCATCGATGCCAGGCATCATGATGTCCATCAACACCACGTCGTACTCGTGCGGTGCGCTCGCGGTAAACATCTCGACGGCAGACTCACCATCCTTAGCATGCGTCACGATGGCACCGGCACGGCTGAGCGTAAACTGCGCGATCTCGGCATTCAGATCGTTATCCTCTACGAGCAAAACGCGCAAGCCCTGGAGCGCATCGCCGTCTCCCGCATCCGCGGGAACTGCCTGAGGAATCTCGGAGCGGTCGCACTTCTCGAACGGCAGGCGAATGGTAAACGTCGTCCCCTGCCCCAAGACACTCGTAAAGCTCATGGTTCCGCCCATAAGCTCGACCAGCTGTTTTGCGATAGGCGCGCCCAGGCCAGTTCCCGACGAAGCGCCTTCCACCTGCTGCTCCTCGCGGCAAAACGGCTCGTAGAGGTGCTTTTGGAACTCCTCGCTCATGCCAATACCGTTGTCGGCGATCGTGTATTCATAGACGGGGACGCCATCCGCTGGCTCCACCTCGCGGCACACCAGGCGGACATAGCCGCCCTGGCGGTTGTACTTGACGGCATTGCCGGCAATATTGAGCAACAAACGCTTGAGGTGCGTCACGCTCACCCGCGCATAGGGATGATTAAGCGTCTGCTGGTCGGAGATAATTGTCACCAGACGCTCCTCGGCCTGGCGCTCCAGAATATCGCGCACTTCACAGTTGAGGGCCACCAAATTTATGGGCACGAGGTTCAGGTCGACCTGCCCGCTCTCCAGGCGACTCATATCGAGCGCCTCGTTGGCAAGGTCGAGCAGCAGTCCCGATGCCGTCCAGATTTTTGAGCGGCACTCAGTCTGCTTTTGCAGATCGTCCGCATTGGCATCGCCAACCTCGACCATGCCGCGAATGCCGTTGATGGGCGTGCGCAGATCGTGGCTCATGCGACGCAGAAACTCCGTCTTTGCCGAGTTGGCAGACGAGGCCTCACGCGCCGCCTTTGCCAGCTTGTCGCCATAGTCGCGCTCCTGCTGCAGCAAGTCCGTCAAACGTCGACGATCAGCGCGGCGACGCACCGTCACAACAACGGCTATAACACCGCCGTAGAGCACCAGCACGCCGGCGGCAACAGCCGCGGCGACCTCAAAGTAGCGCTGCGCCGAGGCATAGGTGTACACATAGAATTTGTGCGCTTTTCCAAATGTGCCCAAATACCACTCGCCGTCGGCGTTAACCAATCTGACCTTACCAGCCAGGCATCGATCCTTAATACCGTCGACAATGAAGACATCCGTCGCAGGCAGATCGAATACGCCCAATATGGTGGGCTCAACGGCATTGGTCGCAACGACCTTGCCGTCGCTTTCGATCACGATATTGCCGCTATCGATGGTTTCATAGCCATCAAGCAAGCTCTGCAGTTTAAGTGTATTGCTTGCAACCGCCTTCGCGCTCTGATGCCTTACCGCGACAACGATGCCCTCGCCATCCCGCCGGGTCACGCAACCAATGTCTGCAACCGAATCATCCGAAAGCGTAATGCGGGCGGTATAGGACTTAAGCGGATGGGTTGCCACCTCCAGCACGGGCGTTTCTTTGAGATACGTAGCGAGCGACTCGTAGCCCACATCGCCCGTCGAGGACTCGGACACCAAATTGCCCGATGCGTCCGTCACGATCAACGCGCTCACGTTGAACTGGCCGGCGTATTGCTCCAGCATGGCGTTGTCCACCGAACCGTCGCGCTCCATATCGCGGGCAGCCTCTCCGGCGATCTCCATAACGCGAATCAGGTTTTTGGTCGTATAGGCGCTGTTGAATGCATCGTAGGAAAGGCTCTGCGTCGCCACGTAATCGACAACGTCGGCAAAGCGCTGCTCGGCCTGAGCTGTCGTGTAACCGTAGCTCATCATGCCGGCAGCAACCGAGAGCGCTATCCCCAGCAGAGCGACAAGGAGCCATGCCCCTACCGAACGATTGCCCCGCTCCTGAGCAGCGTGGTCGGGCGCATCGATCATGACAGGCCCTCCATATTCAAAAATGGCGAAGGGTCATCGAAGTACTTTGACACCAGGCGTTCCATGGTGCCATCGGCAAGCATTTCTTGGTAGGCATGAGTGAGCTTGACGTCGATGCCAC
>UROR01000050.1 GCA_900549535.1 uncultured Collinsella sp.
AAGGAAGGGCTCGGCCAGCGCGGCAATCTGCTCAATGGGCATGGGCGCCTCAAAGCGTCTGCTCCGACTCAGCGCATCGATCGCAGGTCCGCGCGCCACTCGAATAGCGCTCACCACCAACCGCGCCACAGCGGATGAGGTCCACTTAAGTCCCAGATAGCGGTGCTTGAAGAAGCCCCCATAGAAACTGTAGTTGAAGAAATCCATCAGGTCCGGCACCACCGCTTCCGCGCCCTCGCGCTCCAGCAGCTCCACCAGGTGGTTGTTGGCCACAGGCATGTACTTGACCAGAATTTCCCCCACCACGCCCACGCGCGGCTTGGCGCCCTCGCCCACAAGCGGCATGGTGTCGAACGCGCGGATGGCTTCGCGGCACAGCTTGGTGTAGTTATGCCTGTTGAACTTGGGCGCCAGCTTGCGAGCGCGCGCCATGTACTCCTCGTAGAGTGCGTTGGCAGCGCCGGGAGTGGCCTCGTACGGACGGCAACGATAGAGCATCTGCATCATCACGTCGCCAAAGAGCACCGCGTAGACCGCCTGCTTGAGCAGCGCCGGCGTAATCTTAAAGCCGGGGTTGTCCTCGCCGAGCGCCACAGCAGAAAGCGAGATCACCGGGATCTCGGGGTGGCCACTCTCGCGCAGGGCCTTGCGGATAAGTGCGATGTAGTTGGTGGCACGGCAGCCGCCGCCGGTCTGGCTGATAACCACGGCCGTCTTGGACAGGTCGTACCGACCGCTCTCGATGGCCTCCATGATCTGGCCCGTTACCAGGATCGACGGATAGCAGATGTCATTGTTCACATAGCGCAGACCGGCCTCGACGGCGTCGTGGTCGGTCGAGGGCAGCAGCTCCAGGTTGTAGCCGGCGCCGCGGAACACCTCTTTGACCAGGTCAAAGTGGATCGGTGCCATCTGCGGGCACAGGATGGTGTAGCCCTCGTCGCGCATCTGTTCGGTAAAGGGCACCTTGGGCCACGCGGTCGAAGCACTCTCGCGCTGCGCCTCAAACGTGTACTTGCGGCTCGCGAACGCGGGGGCATCCGTGGAGGGTGCCACCGGCGCGGCATCGCCCTGCTCGTAGGCCTCGCCCGCGGCCGTGGCCTCGGCCAAGCGCTCGGCCTCCTGGTCCTTGAGCGCGGCCATGAGCGAGCGGATGCGGATGCGCGCGGCGCCCAGGTTGGACACCTCGTCGATCTTGAGCACGGTGTAGATCTTGCCGCTGGCTTCCAGAATCTCCTGCACTTGGTCGGTGGTCAGGGCATCAAGGCCGCAGCCGAAGGAGTTGAGCTGGATCAGGTCCAGGTCGTTGCGCATCGTCACAAAACGGGCGACGGCGTACAGGCGGCTGTGGTACATCCACTGGTCGACCACGCGGATGGGGCGCTCGGGCTTTACCAGATGCGCGAGCGAATCCTCGGTAAAGACCGCAAAGCCAAAGCTCGAGATAAGCTCGGGCAGGGCATGGTTGATCTCGGGGTCGTTATGGTAGGGACGACCGGCGAGCACGATGCCGTGACCGCCGTGGTCCTCGACCCACTTAAGAGCCTCCTCGCCCATAGTCTGGATGTCCTCGTGGAAACGCGCATCGGCCTCAAAGGCAGCGTTGACGGCGGCATCGACCTCGGAGCGCGTGATCTTGGATCCACGCACGCGACCGCGACCGGCTTGCGCATCGGCCACACGGTCGACGGCGAGCACCTGGTACAGACGGCGCTTGAGCTCGGTTTTATCGTGATAGGGCACAAACGGGTACAGGAACTCGATGTTCTGCTCGCGAATCTCGTCGATATTGAGCGCCAGCGCCGTGGGGTAACTCATGACGATGGGGCAGTTATAGCAGTTGCCAGCCGTCGGATCCTCCTTGCGCTCCCAGCGCACGCACGGCATCCAGATGAAGTCGACATCGCGGTCGATGAGGTTCATCACGTGGCCGTGGCTCATCTTGGCCGGATAGCACACGCTCTCGGACGGCATAGACTCGATGCCCGCCTGGTAGGTCTTTTTGCTCGACTGGTCGGACAGCTGCACGCTAAAGCCCAGGCGCGTAAAGAACGCATGCCAGAAGGGGTAGTTCTCGTACATATTCAGCACACGCGGGATGCCGAGCCCACCGCGCGGCGCAGCCTCGGCTGCAAGCGGCGGATAGCGGAACAGCCGCTCGCGCTTGTAGGCGAAAAGGTCCGCGCCCTTTTCGTGCGCATCCGTATTGCCCGCGCCCTTCTCGCAGCGGTTGCCGGTGATGAAGCGCCTGCCGCCGCCAAAGTCGTTGACGGTGAGCTGGCAGTTGTTTGAGCAACGGCCGCAGCGAACATGCTTTTGCGTCACGGTGAGGTGCGCGATATCCTCGGCCGAAAGGATGGTCGAGGTGCCGTCGGCGCCGGCGCGATCGCGGGCGAGCAAGGCCGCACCGTAAGCGCCCATGCAGCCAGCGATGTCGGGACGCACGGCATGAACACCGGTGAGCTGCTCAAACGCGCGCAGCGTGGCGTCGGACATAAAGGTGCCGCCCTGGACGATCACCTGGCTGCCGATCTCCTTGGGATCGCGCAGCTTAATGACCTTGAACAGGGCGTTTTTGATGACAGAGTAGGACAGGCCGGCCGCGATGTCGCCCACCGTGGCGCCTTCCTTTTGCGCCTGCTTGACGCGCGAGTTCATAAAGACGGTGCAGCGGCTGCCCAGGTCGACGGGGGCCTTGGCGTGGATGGCGGCGTCGGCAAATGCGCGCACGTCCATGTTCATAGACACGGCGAAACTCTCGATAAAGCTGCCGCAGCCCGACGAGCAGGCCTCGTTGAGCATGATGTGTTCGATCACGCCGTCCTTGACGCGCAGGCACTTCATGTCCTGGCCGCCAATATCCAGGATAAACTCGACGCCGGGCAGGAACGCCTTGGCGCCGCGCAGGTGCGCGACGGTCTCGATCTCGCCGGAGTCGGCCTTGAGGGCCTCGATGAGCAGAGCCTCGCCATAACCGGTGGTGGTCACGTGGCCGATGGTGCAGCCGGCGGGAATGTGGTTGTAGAAATCGGCCATGATGACCTTGGCCGTGCCCAGGATGTCACCGTTGTTGTTGCCGTACCAGGTGTGCAGCAGCTGGCCGTCCTCGCCCACGAGCGCGGCCTTCATGGTGGTGGAGCCGGCATCGATGCCGATGAACACGCGGCCGGTGTAGCCGTCGAGCTTGCCCTTGGGGACAACTTCGGTGTCGTGGCGGCTCTTGAACTCGGCAAAGTCCTCGTCGGTGGCAAAGAGCGGATCCAGACGCTCGACCTCGGCACCCTGCGTGTCACCCAGGGCATCGATGGCCTCGATGAGCTGCGGGAACGTGCTGAGCTTGTTGGACTCGTGCGCCATGGCGGCGCCGCTCGCCACAAACAGGTGGGCGTTTTGGGGCACGATGCGGTGTTCCTCGTCCAGGTTGAGCGTGAGGTAGAAGCGGTGACGCAGCTCGGAGAGGTACTGCAGCGGGCCGCCCAGGAAGGCGACGTTGCCGCGAATGGGACGGCCGCACGCCAGGCCCGAGATGGTCTGGGTCACGACGGCCTGGAAGATGGACGCGGCGACGTCCTCGGGGCGGGCGCCCTCGTTGAGCAGCGGCTGGACGTCGGTCTTGGCAAAGACGCCGCAGCGGCTGGCAATGGGATAGATAGTGGTGGCGTTGGCCGCGAGCTCGTTGAGGCCGCTCGCGTCGGTGTGCAGTAGGGTTGCCATCTGGTCGATGAACGCACCCGTGCCGCCAGCGCAGGTGCCGTTCATGCGCTGCTCGATGCCGTTGTCGAAGTAGATGATCTTGGCGTCCTCGCCGCCCAGCTCGATGGCGACATCGGTGGCCGGAATGAGGGTCTCGACGGCACGCTTGCTGGCGATGACCTCCTGGACAAACTCCAGGTCGAGCCACTGGGACAGCAGCAGGCCGCCCGAGCCGGTGATGGCGCAGGTCATCTGGGCCGTCGGCAGCACGGTCGCAGCGCCCTCGAACAGGTCGCGGGCGCAGGCACGGACGTCAGTGTGGTGACGCTGGTACTTGGCGTAGACGATCTGGTTATCATCGTTGAGCACGGCGAGCTTGACGGTGGTGGAGCCCACGTCGATGCCCAAGTGCAGGTTGCCACGAGCGGCCTCAGGGTTGAAGATCGCGCCTTCGGGGGCCTGAGCGGTGGTGACAGCTACGGACTCGGTGGCGTTGGACGTGGCTGCGTCGGCGGCGAGCGTCTCCCCTGCCGCATTCTTGGCCTCGGCAACCGCCTCGGCGACTTTCTCGGCAGCAGCAGTCGCGGCCTTCTGCGCAACGTCCACCACGGCAGGCGCGGCCTCGCGCGCGGCAGCGACCATGCGGTCCTTGATGCCTTCGACGAGTTTGCTCATCTGTTTCTCCTCTTAGTAGTTGGACTCGACGGCTGCGGCGGTGTCGACCGCGTCCTCGAGCTGCAGATTCAATAGCTTCATACCGTATTCCGGCACGTTGATATCGATGGGTTGGCCATACAGGTCGCCGGGGCGCACAAAGGCGATAACCGTCATAATGCGCGCCATGGTCTCGGACGATTCGGTGAGCCCACGCTCAAACCAGCGCTGAATCAGACCGACCTCGGCACTCACGACATAGGTAACGTAGTAGTCAAAGAAGGTGCCCAGTGCCAGGCCCAAGATGCCCGTCTGTGCACGCGGCACCACGGCCTCGCGTGCGGTATCGATGATCTTTTTAATAAAGGCGGGGTCGCCGCCCGGGCCCAGTAGGGCCCCGATAAGGTCGCGATTAGCCGCAAGATAGCGAAGCAGCTCAACCGAACCGGGTGCCGGCTCGAGCTCGTCGATGTTGCGGTAAAGATCGGGTAATTGAGCTGCGGTGATAAGCTCCACCCGCTCGCGAATCTCGGCAAGCAGGCCGTCCTCGATCTGGCTGATAAAGTCGGGGATATCGCGGTAGTGCGAATAGAACGTTCGACGCGTAAGACCGGCGCGCTCGGTGAGCGACGCGACGTTAATGCGCGAAAGGTCGCCGCTTTCGGCAAGCTCGCTGGCAAGCGCCTGGCGAAGGGCACGCTGCGAGCGAAGGGACCGGCGATCGCATTTCTCGAGCTGGGACAAGCGTCCTCCTTGTTACTCAACCTGTGTGCTATTGCACAGTGCGAGTATTATTGCACACCGTGTGCATCAACACGTAAAGGCAATATTTAGAATGCAACAAGGGGGCTGCCTCTTTGTCACTTTCAGCCTTGCCGGTGTAGCCCACCTACATTTTTCGAGTTATTCGGCCTCACTGCCAATCCTCCGTGAATGTCATACGGAATGCTCGAGCGGCTTTGTTTTTATTTGGGCGTTTATTCGCTCACTTTTCACAGAATCGAACACCGTAAAGGACGCAGACGGTTCGAAGAAGGCCTTTCTCGTCAGTGAGCACCCTCGGAAAGGCCGAATAACTCGATTTTTGCTGGTGGCGCAAACGGTGTTGCCAAAAAACCGGCCCTGCTCTCCCGCAACGCGGCAAATTGACTATCTCAATGTCGTAGCGAGTTGTGACTTGGTCCCGTTAATGGGACTAGCAATCGCCGCGTCCGTTTCATCATGCCGGTAATGATCGATAAGGAGGCCGACATGAACAATCAGGCAAGCAATGGCATCACCGATGCCGGCAAAGACCTCGTCCTCAGCTGCATCAAAAGCCAAGAGCTGCGAGACCACATGTGCAAATACTTATACTGGCCGGCGCCAATCATCGCCGGCTCTCTTAAGACGCTTGATGAAAAGCGCACCATGCTCGAGCAACTTCGCGAAGAGGTTACATCGGAGCTCATCGAAGATATCGATTCGCATCTCGCCCAGCTCAACAGCGCACTCGACATGCTCAACAACATCGAGCGCGACCGTGGAATCCTCCTGCTATACGTCATGTTCTACAACGAGGAGGAGCATGACGCCGACGCCCTTGACGGCCCCTTCCCTATCGCATCGTGGGGCGCCGCGCAAACGCTCATGAAGCGCTACATCGAAGAGTATCCTGACGACGACTGGTCCGAATCGTACTGGAAGATTAATCTCTACACCTCGGAAGACCTGCACGAGCATCAAACGGCGCAGCCCTCTCTGTCGCTTGCGGCAACCAAGGACGGCGAGCTCATATTCCTCCGCGATCTGCGCAATCACCGCACTCGCAAATCGCATGTCGAAAGCGTCTGGCGAAACGATAGCAGGCGGTTCTGCGCGAACAACGAGCCCATCTACACGCCGTGGGTACCGGGCGACATCATCAAGATCGACGGTCGCCCCTTCGACCACGGGCCTCGCTTTGCCATTGTGCTCGAAAACGACTATGAGCACACGCTCCGTGGACAAATCTGGTGTGCAGGGCCTAGCAGAGATCACGACGTTAAGGAGGGTTCGCTTTCATCCGGCACCTATAGCAACAGTCTCTTGGACCCCTTCATCCCCTCTGCCCTCTACACCGGCGAGCGCTACACCGGCGACCTGCCGAACGACTGCGCCTTTATGATCGAACTTTCGCAGAAGCTGCACGACAACCCTGGCTACGGCAAGCAGTGGTCCGAAGGCTCGGTCGGGCACGATTGCCTGCAGCCGCACCGCAAGCCTACCAGCCAAAGCGAGCTGGATATTCGTCCGGACATCTTTGAGTTTTTGGACTCGCGCAGCATTAAGGAGCATCTTCAACGAATCAACTACGTGCTCACCACGCCCGTAGCGGCTTTTATCGTCGACCGCTCGCATAAAGCGACATTGCAGCAAAAGCTTGAAGGCTGGCAAAAGATCGTCGACACCATGCCCAATTGCACTATGAGCCGCAGAAATGACACGGTCAACATCCCGGACTTCCATGCCTTTCTGCGCAATGTCATCAAGCAGGAGCAAAGAAAGCTCGCGCATTTTAAAAGGACGGACGGCCATTGCCTGTATTTCTTTGAGGACTACTCATGGGACCGGCGCGACCAATACGACCTTCTTTACGGCCCTTATAGCAGCTATCAAAAGTGCTTCGATGCCATCTGGAAAGAACTCGACGGTGACGATCCCAAAGAGATCAGAATCACTCGCCGCCCTATCGACCCGGACGAAGATCACTATGTCGATGACATGGTCGTGCTCAATGCGAGTGGCGAGGTGATGTCCTGCGACTACAGGTTCGAGGGTGAGTGGGACGAGGCGGGCACCGCCAGCGATTTCGAGGACATGTGGTTTGATATCCCAACGCCCTTCCATGCCGGAGACATCGTCTGCAACCTCCAACGCCCCGACAAGCCGATGGTGCTGTTTGACCTGCAAACTTGGAGATCCGAACGAGTCGACAAAGAACTGGCATCTTCCGTCTACAAAGAGCGCCTCGTTCGAAAGGCAGACAAGCTATTGCGCTGGCACCGATATGACGGCGACACCAGCGACATGTACGCCTACGGGTGCCAAGTCTCATCCGCCTTGCATTTCCCCTTCTACATTGGGGAGCCTGAGGGCTTTCTTTTGGACATCGACTATTACCGCAAGCCGCTCAAGTCAGAGGAGCGAATCCTTTACGGCGTCAGGGCATATGTCAAAGGCGACCTGGCGGTTGACTCGCTTGCCGCGATGGCCAGCGCATGCGAGCTGCAGGCGCTGGCGGAGAAAAAGGCCCGCGGCTTCGAGGACGCAGACAGTTGGCTCAAGGACCGCTACCCGGAGCTGTTCAATGCGACGATAGACCCTTTGCTAAAGGGAGATAGTACCGGTTGCTAGGATTAAGGGGGCAACGCCTCAGCGGCGGTGACCCCTTCTGTTGCACTTTGGTGTGCCGTTTATCGGCACATCAGCGGTACCACTCCTCCAAATTGCGCGACCACGCATACTCCCAGGTGATCTCTGCGGGAGGTTCGGCGATTTGAAGATAGGCCTCCCACATGAGCATGGCTATTTTCTTGAACGGAAGAAATCCGCACGCTCCGCCGAACGCGGGAACCGCGATTCGCTGACGCGAAGTTCGCATCGCTTCCATAAGCGTTGTCCTCATGCATTGATAGACAACCAAGGGGTCAACGATGGGAGTGGGGACCCGCATGGTTGGAGTATGTATGAGCAGAATGTCCTCGTGTCCGGGAATTGGAACTGAAAAGCTCGTACCAACCGGCTGCTCACCGTAAAACCGCTCCATAATAACCGTTCGCACTCGTTCGGCAAGCTCCGGTCCATACTTATCGGTTATCGCTAGGTCGTAATTGCCATCCATCAAGCCATATGAGTTCGCCGGCGATACGACGGCATCGATTTCAGGCTGTTGTTCGACAAACGCCTTAAAATCACAGCAATGCACCGCAATGCCTCTGTAGCCCCTAAATGTGTCCTCCCAGGCCTCCGCCATACCGGCGCTATTCGTCACAAGATCCAGCATCATATTCTCCATGGCAATCCTTTCAGTACGCGCTACCAGTGCGTTTCCAAAAGTATGTTTGACGTGAGATTCATATCAGACCCGTTAATGGGACCACAAAGCACAGCCTCTGATGGATGCTAACGGCAACGATCGAATTGGAGGTTGCTATGGACAGCCAAGCAGATACCGTAATCACCGACGCTGGCAGGGAGCTCGTTTGCAGTTGCATCAAGGACGATGAGCTGCGTGCTCATATGTTCAAACACATGGGAATGGCAGATGGCTCCCTCTGTAAAATCATCGGCGGCTCCCTCAAGACGCTCGACGAAAAACGGACCATGCTCGAGCAGCTTCGCAAAGAGGTCTCATCGGATTACGCCGAGGCGATCGACTCCGGCCTCGAACAACTCGACACTGCACTCGATATGCTTTACAACGTTGACCGTGACCGCGGTATCTTGCTGGTCTCCGGCGTGTTTTACAGTGAAGAGGAGCGCGGGCACGACACCTTTGATGGCCCCTTCCCCGTTGCCTCTTGGGATGCCGCTCAAACCCTTATGAAGCAATACGTCGATGACGACCCCGATGAAGATTGGTCCGAATCATTCTGGCAGATTAAGCTCTATGCCGCCGAAGACTTACACGACCGCCCGCACGCTCAAGCCTCGCTGATATTCGCCGCGACCATGGCTGGCGATTTGGTCTTTTTGAGCGACCGCCGGAATCAGCGGACTCCGCATCAAAGCATCGATCACTTGCCGTGGAACAATAGCAAGCACTTCTGCGCCAATGGTGAGGTCTTTTACACTCCCTGGGTCCCCGGCGACATCATCAAGATCGATAGTCGGCCCTTCGACCACGGCCCCCGTTTTGCTATTGTGCTCGAGGATGACTACGAGAGCTCATACAAAGGCCAGGTTTGGTGTGCCTACCCAAGCAAAATCTACGGAGTCGAAGAAGGCGCCCTCCGCATGAGAGATTTCGTTGACGGCTTCCTCGACGACTTCACGCCCTCTGCCCTCTATACCGCCGAACGCTATATCGGCGACTTGCCCGATGATTGCTCCTTTATGCTCGAACTCTCGAAAAAGCTGCACGATGACCCCAGCTACGGCAAACAATGGTCGGACGGATCGGTCGTACACGACTGTCTGCAGCCATACCGCACATCGGCCGGCGCCGGCGTCAACGCCATACGTTCAGACATTCTCGAGTTTCTCGACTCACCTGACATCAAGGAACACTTAAAGGACATCGGCTACGAGCCCACCACGCCCGAGGCAGCGTTCATCGTCGACCGTTCGAACGAGAAAACGCTGCAACAGAAGATTGAAGCCTGGCAAAAGATTCTCGAAAACATGCCCAATTGTGCGATGAACAGGCGATACGGCACGTTCAATATCCCCAACTTCCATGTCTTTCTTCGTGACGTCATCAGATGGGAGCGCAAGAAAATCGCCCGGTTCAAACAGCCTGGCAAGCACATGTATTTCTTTGAGGACAAGACGGGAAGTCCCCTTGAGAGCGAGTGCAATTATGGCCCCTACACCAGCTACGAAAAATGTTTCGAGGCAATCTGGAATGAGCTTGAGGAGGAGAATCCTACTTCGATTGAAGTAACACGCCGCCCAATCGATCCGAACGAAGACTACTATGCCGCCGATAAGCTCATGCTCGACGCAAATGGCAAGGTCATGGATTGCCAGCTGCGCTGCATCGACAAGGAACGCGAGGGCGAAGACCCCACTTTTGCCTTTGAGCTGATGTGGTTTGACATCCCGACGCCATTCCACGCCGGCGACATCATTTGTCGTCACGGCGACCCTGGCGACCCCATGCTGCTTCTCAATATGCAGACATGGACCACGAAGCGGGTCATGGATGAGCTTCCGCCTTCCACCTACAGGGAATGCGCCGCAAAAAAGGCCGACGACCTGCTCAGGCATCATCGGCAAAATGGCGATACGAGCGACATGTACGCCTACGGCTGTCAGATTGAATATCCCCTGGAGTACCCCGTCTATATCGGAGAGCCGAGTTGTTTTCTTCTCGATATGGAGTACTGCCGTACCCCGCTCAAGCCGGAGGCGAGAATTCTGTACGGCATGCGGGCATATCTCGACGGCAATCTGGGTCTTGACTCACTTATTGCGCCATCGAGCCTTTACGAGCTGCAGGCGCTGGTCAAGAAAAAAGTTGAGTGGTTTGAAAGGGAAGACGGCAGGCTCAAGACCCGCTATCCGGAGCTGTTCGATGACACGATGGCCCCGCCGGCACGATTCAAAACAAAGAGGAGCTAACCATGGACATCTTGGATTTTGTTGACTCCTGGGACATTCGGGAGCACCTGCGCAGCATCGATTTTCGGCCCAGCACCGTCGAAGCCGCCTATCTGGTTTGGTTTTCGAAGACCGCCACGCTCGATCAGAAATGCGAAGCTTGGCAGGAGATCGCCCGAACCATGCCCAATTGTTCGCTGGAGGCAACCCATGCCGGTCTTGGAAGGCCGGCCATCCCCGATTTCCATGCTTTTTTGCGCTGGACAATCGACTACAACAAGCGGTGCGTCGATGCGTTTACGAGTGGGACGGGCTACGTTTATCAGTATGAAGAGGAGATTGTGCCCGACGGGCAACTTTGTGGGGCCTTCGGCGCGCCATTCAGCTGTTATGAGAAATGTGCCGAGGCGTTGCGCGGTGATGCTGAACTGGCGAGCCGTCCAGAGGCACGCGTACGCATCACCCGGTGCCTGCTCGATGCCGACGAAGAACATCACCGGGAAGATTGGCTCATGGTAAACGGCAAAGGTGAGGCCCTTTCCGTTTATTGCCCTTCGGCCGGTCCCGTTGAGAACGATTGGGAGATCGCATTCGAGTTCATCTGGGTCGATATCCCCACGCCGTTCCATACCGGCGATATCGTCTGGACGCCGCAAGGCAGTGCCCGTGAGCCGTTCACGTTGCTCGATCTGCCCACGTGGGACCGGACAAAGCTTGAGGCAGAGCTTCGGCAGGCAGACCGTTCTGACGAATGGCTTGATCATGCACAGCAACGCCTCGAGCACCATCGCCATGCAGGGGATATCAGCAACATGCGTGCCACTGGTTGCTCGATTACCTACAACGAGACGTTTCCCCTCTACATCGGCGAGCCAGACCCGCTTTACCTGAATCTTGAGTACTATCGCAAACCACTCGAAGACGAGCAGCGAATTTTAATCGCCGCCCAGGCCTACCTGCGCGGCGACCTGTATGTCGATTCACTCATCGCGTTTATCGACACCATAAGGATGGAGTCCAAGGCAAAGCGCAACCTGGAAGAGCTACGTCTGGATCAGGCACCGCTCAAGGAAAAGTATCCGCAGCTATTTGAGTAGAGGCCGCCATGTCCGAATCCACAAGAAGTCGCACCAACAACTCGGAGACTATCGTGCACGAAGAAATAATCAACCTGATCGGATCTCCGGAGCTGCGAGAGCATTTGCTGCATAATCCGCAGCTCCTGGGTGGCGATCATTACGCGCAAATCATCGGTGGCACGTCGATAGAAATCAACCGCAAACGGAAGATGCTCAGCAAGCTGGTTGCTGCCGAGCGCAACTCGTCAGATGACACCTTTTACTGGTACGACCCAAAGATTTGCATCGACTACATCGATGACTGCTTGAACGCCCTAAAGGCCGTCGACGGGAACAGGAAGGTGCTGCTTATTAGCGAAATTAGCTTTGTCGACAACGAAGTGGGATCAGCCATCACGCATGGCCCCTTCCCCGTGGCATCGTGGCAGGCCGCCCTTGCGGCAATGGAGGCATACGCAGGCAAATGGAGCGAAATGACAAATCTATCGTCCTCATACTGGATGATCGAGCTGTTCAACCTTGCCAACGACCCGAGCTGCTCATATCCATACGACGGCTTTCTGCAGCCGGACTACACTTACTACGCAAACGCCGCCGGCGAAATTCAATACATCTGCAGGGAAGAAGAGGGCGAATGTGGCGAGGCGCTCGACTGCATTGTGGGTGGAATCTTTGGGCCGTGGTTTAAGGGGGCATATGTCGACCTGCCCACGCCGTACAGAAAGGGCGACATTCTTGAGATCGACTGCCAGCCATGGGCGCCGGGACCTTGCTATTGCCTGGTAGCAAACTCGAAATTGGACTGCCTGTATCCCGATGGCGATGGGCAGATCAGATGTGGCTCTATCCCCTACGGCAGCTGCTTTGCCGGATGGGCACATACGAACCTGATGCTGTCGCCTGTGTTCAGGGCGAGAAAAGCAATGCAACCTTTGCCAGAAGAATACGCGGCCTTGCAAGCGATCGGGTTGGACCGGATAGATAACTTGCTAGAAGAGTGCACCGACAACAAAGAAGAAGAACCCGGCTGGTTGGATATATATCGGCATCGCTCGCGTTGACGGAAGATGCGGAAAACCGCAGCGATCCCCATCAGCAGGTCTTGCCCATATCTCAATTCAGCATTCGAATCTTCATAGATACGAAAAAGGCCGTGCCCAAACCAGGCACGGCCCAAGAACGTGAATCAGAATATCTTTGGGCGAAGTGAAAGCATCTTGAGCCGCCCAAGTTCTGCACATAATGTCGAACTTGAGCGGGGCTTTACCATTGCCAATCGACGCTAATCTTAGCGACGATTTATTTCATCTTATCCTTTGCCCTGTCAAGACGACTGCCCTTGAAGAAATACCAAATCATCAGGTCGACTTCATGGAAGCCAATATCTGGGGCGGAGCCGTTATTTGAACCAACCGTCTGGTTTTCCTGCTTTCGCCACTCATTGATACCATCAACGATATGGCTGTAAAGGTCGAGGTATCCCAGGTAGCCCCGAGCGACCTGGGCGTCAGCGTTTTCAACATCCTCATCGGGCGTGGCAACCAGTTTATTAATCGTACCTCTAATCCATGCGTATCGGTTTCCATAGCGGCTCAATGGAGTGTCATTGTATTTTTTACACCATTCGTTAAGCCACTCACTCTCATTGCTACCGTAATCAATATAAGCATCCGCATAATAAGGAAGCATTGTGCCGACAACCGTGTCATAGATGCAGAAGTTGTCCGTATCATAGATATAAGAGCCGTTCACCTCACGCCTGCTTAGATTGCGACAGCCATGGTGGCAAAACTTTGTTGCAAAGGAAAAATTACTTCGATTGGGGTGCGGACAGAAAGTTGGACCGCGGGGCGGTCCGGACTGGAGGTTCGCATGTACAGCAGGGAGAAGGTCGAGCT
>UROR01000051.1 GCA_900549535.1 uncultured Collinsella sp.
GAATTTAAACGGCTGAAAAAGGGGCATCGACCTGCGCCGATGCCCCTAAAGTAGACACACATTTTGTCCTATAAGCCCGTTTTCGCTGACGCATGCTCAACCTGCGGCGCAATTCAATCCCAAGCAAAAAGGCCGAAGCACCAACGGAGCTTCGGCCTTTGTTTTGTCTGCAGCTTACAAGCGCAGTTTATCGATTCTCAATTGACCCGATGTTTTTGAGCTCGATGGAGATGAGGCCGTTGGGCTCGTTGACGAACTCGATGTATTCGGAGTTCGAACCCATCTCGGCCGGGAAGCTGATTTCGATACCCGTGTCGGTACGGATCTTGTGATTGCGCACAGCTGCGCGCTCGACCTGTTTGCGCTCCACGGGCACGCGCTCGGGCACCTTCTCCTCGGTCAGTGCCGCGCGCACGCTCTCCTTGATAACCGGTTCGTCCTCAAAGACCTCATCGACGATATCCCAGGGCGGCAGCTCCTCGTCATCCTCGACCTTCTCGGCAACGGCAGCCTTAACCTTGGCGAGCGCTACAGCCGTGTTGGCACCGTGCTCCTCGGCGACTTCCTCGACCACACGCGTCACGGTGTCGATGACCTCCTTGCCCGATACGCCCGTGTCGCACTGCAGCAGGCCATCGGGGATAAGCATACGGTCCTCGCCGGCAATCTTGCGCTTCTTGTCCACGTAGCCGATCTCCATGGTACTCGCACGCACGATTGCATAGCTCGGCACCTTTTGCGAGGGATTCGGCAGAATGGCGTAGTGGCGCGCAATGTCGTTGCGCACCTCGCCCTCTTCGCGACCCACCTCGTGCATAAAAGCCTGCTTGGAGCCCAGCAGCATCACGGCAAACCAGCGGGCATCCTCATCGTCGTCAAAATCGGCCACGAGCACGTCAGTGGACTCGGCTTTCTCGGCCTTGGTAAGTTCGGAAGAGATGAACTCCGCAATCTGCTGAGACAGATCCACGAACTCACGCTCACCAAAGAAATAGCCCTTGAGCTCGCCGCCGAATGCGGAGTTCTCGGCAAACGTGGCACGCTTGTTATCAGCCGAGGTACGAGCGCGCCGCAGGTGCGTGGTTACGAAATTACGCACGGTGCGGCTCTCGATATCGAGCTCGCGCTGGCTCATAACGTTGACGGCAGAGTCAAAGTCCAGGATATGCAGAATCGCGTGATTGATTTTCATATACGGCATTCCGTTCTAGATCGATTTCGGCACGAACCAGTATAGCGGTCGATCCCGCCCCAGGCGCATCGAAGATTGGTGCATCGGGGACAGGTTGCTTTGCACCAATGGTTAGCGCAGGAGCTCGGACTGCCAAGCCTCGAGCTGTTCTGCCAAGCTCTTGCCGGCAGCGGGCATGTCGATCTGGGGACGTTTGGGCAGAAGCGCACACTTAAGAATCGCAACGATAGTCTGCGAGACAAAGCGTCGCGTATCCTTGTCAAAGCCTTGCGCAGCCTGGAGCATCACGGGCAGGCTCTCGCGCAGATTCCCAGCGATATCCGCAAACCGCTCAGCACCCGTAGCCTCAAGCACGGAGAACAACGCATCTACAAAACGCTCGCGCTCGTTAGGCGACACCGCAAGCAGCATCTCGCGAATGGAGCCATCAACGTATCGAGCACCGGCGGACAGGCGCTCACAGTACACGAAGTCGCGACCATCAACCACCCAGCTAAAGGGATTATGCTGAAGCAGGCTGAACTCGGTGCTCTCAACGATGGCATAGTCCTCCTGTGTCTCGAACATCATGCCAAAGATCGACGACCGAGGTAGCGTCTTGTCGATTCGACCGGATAGGTCGGCGAAGGCGTTGCCGCTCAGAAACTCCTCGACGAAGCCCGGACCATCATGGGAATACGCCCGTTCGATTCGCTCACGGGCGACATCGGGGCACATCGCCGCACCGTACACCGCAAGGTTTCCACCCTTGGAATGACCTCCACACAAAAGCGGCCCGTCAATCGCATCCGCCGCCTCGTCCACATAGCGCGCCGCGGATTCCTGGGCCGGCACAGGACACCGGAACGCCATGTTAAAGTCCTCTTTCCAGCCCACAATCGTGCTGTCGGTCCCCCGGAAGGAAAGATAGCTAAACCCCGCCGGAAACCGGAACGCCATGGCTGCAAACTGCTCTGTCGCCACCACATCGTTCACGGCACGATAGCCGCAAACGTGCACGCCACGGTAGCGAGGGCTTGCTGCCACGGCCTCCAACAAGGCCCTGCTCCCCTCTGGGTCCCACAAGTCGCCAATCATGTCCCGGTAGCACTCGGCACGCAGCAGCTCGCGTACGTCTAGGCCCTGCCAGTTCGTCAGCTCCGCCATATCACCCGGCAAACGCAAATAGGACAACCACGCAAAGACCAGGCTATCCACCGCGCAGAACGGCCGTTCCTCAAACGGATCAAACGCCGTCTGGGCATAGGTCAAAAAATTAGGCGAATCCGACATGGCCCTCCCATCAACTATGGTGCATTGGGGTGGTGCAAAGTAACCTGACCCCCCCCTCGCACTAAAAAGGCGCCCGGACCGTGTGGCCCGGACGCCTTTCATTGTAGCCTGTTGCCCAAACGAGCCGAATTTAGCAGGAGAAGTCGACGCTGTCGATGATGTCCTTGAGGGCCTTGGCGGAGGCGGTGAGCTCATGCTGCTCGTCATCGTTCAGCGGCACGGGGACGCGACAGACGACGCCGTCGCGGCCAACGACCGTCGGCATGGAGATGGCAAGATCGGACAGGCCATACTCGCCCACCATGAGCGAGGAAACGGGCAGAACGGTCTGCTCGTCACGCATGACGGCAGTGCAGATGCGCTTGACGGCCATGGCGACGCCGTAGTAGGTGGCGTGCTTCTTCTCGATGATGGTGTAGGCGGAGTTCTTAACGTCCTCGGCGATGCGCTTCTCGGCAGCCTCATGCTCCAGGTGGCCGTGAAGCTCGCAGAAGGTGTTCAGCGGCACGCCGGCAACCTGGGCGCTGGACCAAGCGACAAACTCGGAGTCGCCGTGCTCACCCATGACATAGGCCTGAACGTCGCGCGGGTCAACCTCGACGTGGGCACCAAGCATCTGCTGCAGACGGCCAGTGTCGAGCACGGTGCCGGAGCCGATAACATGGCCCTCGGGCAGGCCGGACATCTTGATGGCAGCATAGGTCAGAACATCAACCGGGTTGGAGACGATTAGCAGAATGCCGTCGAAGCCGGACTTCTTAATCTCGGGGATAATGGACTTAAAGATGTTGACGTTCTTGTTGACCAGGTCCAGGCGGGTCTCACCGGGCTTCTGGGCAGCGCCAGCGGTGACGACGATCATGGCGGCGTCGGCGACATCGGAATAATCGCCGGCGTAGATCTTCATCGGCTCGGCAAACGTCATGCCGTGCGCGATATCCAGAGCCTCACCCTCGGCGCGGTTCTTGTCCACGTCGATGAGGACCATCTCGGAGAACAGACCGCTCTGCATCAGAGCGAACGCCGAAGACGAACCGACGAAACCGCAACCGACAATAGCGACCTTCTTCTCGTTAACCATTAGAAACTCCCATCTCTCTCCACAAACAAGCCGCCCGGGAACGACCCGAGCGGCTTGCCGTAATCCCAATACATCCAATCGGGACTTTGATTATGCTCCTATTCGCAGCCAAAAATCGACCGTTTACCGAAATTGTTTGCAGAATTCGTAAAATAACTGCACGAAATCGGTTTCGAGCTATTGACGAGTCGAAATAGGTTTTTAATACAGGCCCGCCTCGCGAATGGCCTCGACAGCCAAAGCGATCTGATCGGGCGGCAGGACCAGTGCCATACGCACGTGCCCCTCGCCCGAAGGGCCAAAGCTCGCGCCCGGCGTCACCACAACGCCGGCCTTCTCCATAAGCTCCTCGCAAAACGCCATGGAATCGGTGCGACCACCGGGAAGCTTGGCCCACACAAACATAGAGCCATGCGCGTTGGGACGCTCCCAGCCCAGGTCCTCAAGACCGTCGCACAGGGCATCGCGGCGTTCCTGGTACTTCAGACGCTGCGCCTCGACCTCATCGCGCGGGCCATTAAGGCACGCGATGGCGGCCTTCTGAATCGGGAAGAACATACCAAAGTCGATCTGGCTGCGCAGCTTGGCAAAGGCAGAGACCACATCCTCGCGACCGACCAAAAAGCCGATGCGGGCACCGGTGACGTTAAACGACTTGGAAAGCGAGAAGAACTCCACGCCCACCTCAAGCGCACCGGGATACTGCAAGAAGCTGCCGCCCGGCTCGCCGTCGAACACGATGTCGGAGTATGCGTTGTCATGGACGATGAGCAGATCATGCTCGCGGGCAAAGGCGATAATCTCCTCGTAGACCTCGGGCGTGCCCACCGAGCCGACCGGGTTCGCGGGCAGCGACACGATCATATACTTGGCACGATCGGCCACCTCGGAATCGATACCCGCCACATAGGGCAGGTAATTATGCTCGGCGACCAACGGATAGTACTCGAGCTTGGCATCGGCAATCTTGGCACCCGCCTCAAAGACCGGGTAGCACGGATCGGGAACCAGAATGGTGTCACCCGGATCGAGCAGGGCCAGGCCCAAATGGCCCACGCCCTCCTGCGTGCCGTTGCACGACTGCACCATAGACGGCGTAATGCCCGAAACGCCAAAGCGACGCTCATAGTAATCGCACACGGCTTGCTTGAGTTCGGGCAGGTCGCGCAGGGCATACTTCCACATCTCGGGATCTTGGGCTGCTTGCGTGAGTGCCTCGACCACGTGGTCGTACGGCTTAAAGTCGGGCGTGCCCACGCTCATGTTGTAAATGGTCTTGCCCTGGGCCTTCAGCGCGAGCAGTTTGTTGTTGAGCGAGGCGAAAACCTCCGCGCCAAAGCGGTCGAGACGCTGCGATGCCTGCATGGTGCCACCTTCCGATATAAAAACGCGGCGCTCCGACAAGAGCGCCGCGCAATACGGGCCATCAGATTGCAAAAGTGTAACGCTTGCAACCCCCGTATTGGTTCAATTTAGCCAACCTTAGTCAATTGCATTGAGCGCGTCGATCTGTGCGAGCCACAGACGTGAGCTGGCGTCACTCGGCATACGCCAATCGCCACGCGGGCTGAGCGTCACCGAGCCCACCTTGGGGCCATCGGGCAGGCAGCTGCGCTTAAACTGCTGGGCAAAGAAGCGACGATAGAACGTACGCAGCCACGTGTGGACGGTCTTGGCGTCGTAGACACCCTCGAAACTCTTGAGCGCCATGCGGTAGATCTTGCCCGGCTCAAAGCCAAAACGCAGCAGGTAGTAGAGGAAGTAGTCGTGCAACTCGTACGGGCCCACCAAATCCTCAGTCTTCTGCGCAATCTCGCCGTCGCCCGTGGGCGGCAGAAGCTCGGGAGATACCGGCGTATCGAAGATATCGAGCAAGACCTCGGCAATACGCCCGCCAAAGACATCAGCCGCATAGCGCACCAGATGGCGCACAAGCGTCTTGGGCACGCTCGCATTGACGGCATACATGCTCATGTGGTCTCCGTTATAGGTAGCCCAGCCGAGCGCCAGCTCCGACAGATCGCCCGTACCGATGACAAAACCGCCAGCCTGGTTGGCCAGATCCATCAGAATCTGCGTGCGCTCGCGGGCCTGGCTGTTCTCGTAAGTCACGTCCTGCACGGCAGGATCGTGCTCAATGTCCTTGAAGTGCTGCTCCACGGCCGCGTGGATCGAAACCTCGCGGAAGCTCACGCCCAGGTCGCGGGCAAGCGACTCGGCATTGGACTTGGTGCGATGCGTCGTGCCAAAACCTGGCATGGAGACCGCCGTGATACCGGTGCGCGGCAGCCCCAGTGCATCGAAGGCACGCACGGTCACAAGCAGCGCCAGCGTGGAGTCCAGGCCGCCCGAAAGACCGATGACTGCAGCCTTGGTACCCGTGTGGGCAAGGCGGGTCTTGAGGCCAGCAGTCTGCAGGTCGAGGATGGTCTCGCAGCGCTCGGCCAGGTCGCCGTGGTCGGCCGGCACAAAAGGCGCGCGAGGGAAAACGCGGTCGATATCGCAGGCATCGCGCAGAACAGGCTCTTTGGCCAGCACGCCCTCAAACGAAAACTCAACGGTCGTGGCCTCCGGCGCATCGTCCGCGCGCGTCCACGTCGTCGAGCGACGGCGCTCGGCAACCAGGCGGTCAAGGTCAACGTCGGCGACGGCCATATCGCAGGTAAGCAGTTTGGTCGCGGCGAGCTTGGAGCCGTTTTCGTAGACGAGGTTCTCCCCCGCAAAGACCATGTCGGTCGTGGACTCGCCCTCGCTCGCATCTGCATAGGCATAGGCGCAGTACAGGCGCGCACTCTGATTGGAGATGAGGCTGCGGCGATAGTCTGCCTTGCCGATAATCTCGTCCGAGGCCGACGGATTGAGAATCACCGTCGCACCGGCAAGCGCCATCTCGGTCGAAGGAGGTGCTGGCACCCACAGGTCCTCGCAAACCTCAACGCCCAACACCAGGTCCTCGACGCCCTCATCACAGCAACGGTAGACAAGCCCCGAACCCAGCGGAACCGGACCCTGACCGGCAAATTCAACCCACACGGGATCCGCAGGCGCCGGAGCAAACCAACGGCGCTCATAGAACTCACCATAGTTGGGCAGATACTTCTTGGCCGTAAGGCCCAAAAGCTCGCCCGCGCAGCACACGGCGGCGCAGTTGTAGATATTCTCGGCCACCGCCACGGGAAGGCCGATGGTAAAGACAATCGGCAACTCGCGGGTTTCATCGAGAATATGTGCCAGTGCGGTCTCGCAGGCATGCAGTAATGTGCGGTTATGGAACAGATCGGCCGCGGTATAACCGGTCAGGTTAAGCTCGGGCAGCACCAGAGCACGAACGCCGCGCTCGACAGCCGCGCGAACAGCCGCCAACGCAACCTCGGCATTGCCCTCGACATCGGCCACGCGAATCTGCGGCGACGCCGCCGCCACACGCAAAAAGCCATCGTTCTTATTAGCCGAAACGCAGCATTGCCTTGTTGATCTGGACACTGGAGGCCCCTTCTACCCTGAGATTCAGTCTAACGGACGTTCACATATCTCTAACTAGCCAAAGCAACCTCCCAGTTTACTGAGAGGCCAACCTGTGCTAAGAGCATGTAGTTCAAAAATATCTTTAATTAAAAAAGGAGAAATCGATAATCGACTTCTCCTTTAAGCGAGGCGAGTAAATTCCGAAACTAATGGCAGAATTTATCCATGTAGTCCTCAAAGTCGAACACTTCTACCACGACGCCCTCTTCCTGAAACTCTTTCAGCTGCTCCAAGAGATCTTTGTTAATAACGTCCATGCAGAAACCTCCTCTATCTAATCAATTGTAGTATATCTGCTTTCATGCAATTATCAACCAACTTGTTTAATTGCTCCTCGCTTGCCGATAGTCCCTCTTTTTTCAAAATGTCGCGCACCTCGTTCTTAGTAATCGGCTTTTCAAACAACGAAAGCAAAGCGAACGAAAAATCATTAACCGCACACATTCTATGGGTGGCACAACTCAGCAGTACTCTTAACCCCTCTTTTGAGCGTCCGACTTCTTTCACAAACGAACTTTTAACCAATTGAAAACCATTATCGTGCATTACATAATCGGCATCGATATTTGTATTCAGCAATCCATAATGCAACAGTTCTTCTATCGCCCTTGTCAGCTCGAGATCGCCCTGATCAAGGATAAGAGAAATGCTACAATCGGCCTCCAATAAACGGGCCAACTTAAGGTATACCAACTGGGAAACAGCATAGACATGATGGTATTCAGAATTATAGAAGTAGGCAAATGGCTCAACGAGCACGACAGAGGTCTTGGAATCCAGCCAGATTCGATCAGCTGGATTTAGACTAGTCAGCCGTCGCTTTACTTTGGTCAAATGTCCCTTATACCTGACAGCGTGAATAGAATCTAGGATCCAGGTCACCTCTGAAATATGAAGCCGCTGGGGCAAGTCAATTGTGTCGCTACCGTTTATGACTTCTTGCATATAAAAATCAATATGATGCTCATCAGATAAGGATTTTGCTTCATTTAAAGTTAAACCAGTGCCTGAAACATAATCCACTTCGAGGCGCAAATCCTCATATTGGGACTTCGGCATTACAGAGACACCATACTTATCGGGATGATTCCAAACATCCGACCCCATAACGAGACCAAAATTCGTAAATCCTCTCGTGGAATATGGAACACCACATACCTGTTTTGAATAATTCAAAACATTCTCTGTATAAGCTAAGGTGTTCAGAGCCTCTTCTTTAGTTTCGGTCGGAAAGCCAATCATAAAGAATAGATGAACAGGAATACCCGCATTGAGACAATCATGGATATTGCGATCAATCCAATCAACTCTCGTGTTCTTCTTCATTAGATCAAGAACTCTTTGGTTGTATGACTCGAGGCCAAACTGAATCTGCCTACATCCACTTTGGTATATCTTGTTGAAAACGTCTGTACTTAGGGTTGGAGAGAACCTCGTTTCTCCATGCCAGAAAAACGTTTTTCCCGATGCGTTTATTTCATCCGCGAGTTGCTCCATTCTTTTGCCTTCGAATGTTTCATCCACAAAAGAGAAAACTCTCGTGCCGTATTTTTCATTTAACCGACACATTATTTCAAATACTCTCGATATAGGCATCTTTCGGTAACAACCACCGGTAGCACCGGGAATGGTGCAGAAGGCGCAATGATTAAAACACTGCCTAGAGGAATAAACCGGCAATATTAACTCAGGCATGAAGTAGCATGAAGTATTTAGAAAGGGCGAAGCCATCGAAATCGGGAACTGTATCGTTGATAAATGTTTGCTCAATCCGATGGTTTTTATATATCTTTCCACCTTTAGCATGGCAAAGGTTTGGAACACAGTCGAGATTGTCATCACCAGAGTCAAGAGCCTCAAGAAGACGTGCAAGCGGCTCTTCGCCGTCATACATCATTATCGAATCAATGTATTCAAAAAAGGGATGCCATTCTTTCATGCAGTCATCTGCTAAACGAGTAATGTAATTGCCGCCCAATGAGACGTGTTTAACAGATGGACATTCTTCTTTAATCAGTTTCGCTAACGTAACTGCAGAAATCAATTGGAAACAGCCGCTCACCGAAATCCCAATAAACTCGATTTTTTCCCTCTGAATACGCTTAAGAAAGGCAGTTTCATAGAAGGAAATAAACGGATTATGCAAGGTATCCGCAAGCGATTTCATTATTTCTGGTGTCGAATAATAATCATAGGGCAGATCTATGGAGTTGAACGTGTATTTAACTCCATATGAGACGTGATTTATGATATAGAGTGCATTTCTAAAAATGTTTTCAGCATATTGTCTTTCTTTTAGATTAAAGTATCTCTTCGATCTGAAAATATCTTTTGCTTCGTCAACATTAAGTGCTGACTTTTGTATCAACTCGATTGTTAATTGAACATTCGAACTAAACGAATCCTTTGATTCCCGATACCTTTTACAGCACTCTTCGACATGTCTAAAAGATAGGAGGTCATCGTAAAATTCCACGTTTAAGTCAACAATGTCAACTTTGTATTGTTCAACCTCTTGAAGATATGACTTCAAAACAGGCAAGGCAAGATACGGCCCCACTGGACTCCATCCTGGGGGAAATACTAAAAGCGTTTTAGGCATATCAACGTCACATCTTTCGCAAATAATTCAATTGAAACACAACTACCATCATAATTGAAAATACACCAAGTCCTGTAACGAGAATTGAGAACATCGCGATGCTCGTGAACAGCGAAACAAGGAGTGTTGAAATAACAACAGCAACCGATTGCAAAGACTCCCTAATTGAAAACAGGCTTATCGATTCAGATTCGTCTCTCGCCAAATCCTGCAGCGATGTTATGAGAAGCACATCTTGAATGGCGTTTCCGGCACCGACGATAAAAAGGAAAATAAACGATATCCCAGACGCATAGCGATAGCCAAACGCCAGATACGCACCGAGCGCAAGATACGTCACAAAACAATATGATTTAACGCAATCGGAACCACTAATTAAACGACCATATATTGTATTTCCGAACAACAGTCCGATTGTAAGACTACTCTGAAGGAATCCGTATTGTATCGATGACGAGTCAAATTGCAATTGCGCAATAGCTGGCAAAAGAGAATTCAGAGAGCCGAATGCCACACCACTAGAAATATCGATTAATAGGAAACCAATTGCCAAGTGCTTCGCGCTAAGATCACTAAATGCAGTCCTGTTTTTTTCATTTTTGCTTATCCCCTCTTTATCATTAACCTCGATAACCGACGGAACATCTCGCAGCAACCAGAACGACGCGGCAAAAGAAAGCGCGTCTAATGCAAGAACAGCCTCCGCCCCAAATTGAGTGACAACAAAACCGCCGGCAACTGGCCCCACAACCATCATCAAATTCTGCAGGAACCCAAACGAATTATTAATTACGTCGCGATTGATACTATTCGTATTGGCTCTTAACAACGAGTAAAAGCAGGGCATTTCTACCGTTCGGCAAAGCGATACCGCGCACGTAATAGCAAACATACTCCATTTACTATCAACAAAAATATAGCAAACGAATAATCCCGCGCGAATTAAGTCTGCCAATCTCATGGCCTGCAGTGTCCCGATACCCATCTTCTGAGGCAGCTGCGCGAGCGCAACTGAAAACAGAGAGGGGGCAAATCTGCAGCAGACCATCAAAGCAGTTGCAGAAACATCGTGAGTTACCTCGTAAATCAGCATTGGCAAAGCAATATTCGCACACCAATTGCCTATTTCGCTTATCCCTCTAGCAATATATAGGACCCGAACCGGACGGCTAGCTCTCAATACCGTGAACATCACGATTAACCTCGTATTTCAGGCCTCGCTCATCCCTTAATAGGAATCCATAATCAACCAAGTACCGCCTCAACACGGCATAATCAGGATAGAGCTGTGACAGCACACGATTAACCTGAAGCTCCGTATAACTTGTATTTAATTCAAAGAAAGAGACGGCCCATAGCAGCATGATTCTTTTATAGCTTTCCTTTTTTGGAATTGAAACCAGCTCGCCATTCTTGAGAAATCGTTTTTTAAAGTCTATTAGCTCATCCATTCACATCCTCCATTTCATACGCATCTAATACTAAAAATGCATACGCTTTAGGTCATCGCATTCGGCTTCTATATTCGAACTAAACTCGAACTAATCTAAATGATTTGCTCAAACACTCTTCGAAAGCTCGTTTTTCACTCTGAGTAAAACGCCCTTCCCAGTCAGTCCACGAACAGGAAGGCAACTCACAGCGAGCGGAGTCGAAGCCCTCTGCCGTCGGTCGTTCAAAATGCACGACAACCTTTTCGATATCCCCATCTGTAATCAGGTCAGAATGAACGACCTCGGTACCGTCTTCGAATGTCATATACGGGTACATCACGTAAACCACCTCGCAATCGTAAATCCAGTTTAGCATCAAGCTATTGCACCAAAGACAGCAAGCCCCCTTGATGAGTTGATGGTATCTGTTAAATGTCACGTACGATTCACATCTGGTGGGTACCCTGATGGCTACACGAAACGAAGCAGATTTACACCGGGAGGACCCCGTATGACAACCAAGTACACCGACGCGCCGCGCACGCGCGTCATGACGCCAGCATCGCTCAACAACGGCGTGCACGAGAACCATTCCATCGGACAGACCATGGCCATCGCGCCCAAAAAGGGCCTGTTTGACGACATTTCCATTCCCCAGATCATCGCCGGCGCCGCAGCTGCCGCCACGAGCGTCGCACTTGCCTCCAAGATTGGTATCGCTGGTTCAGTAATTGGCGCCGCCGTGAGCTCGGTCATCACCGTTGTGTCATCGCAGGTCTACCGCCACTTTATCTCTGCCAGCGCCGAAGCCATCAAAGGTACGCACGCCGCCGTCGACTACCCCGCCGGCGCCTACGAGCCCGTTGAGTTTAATGCCGAGGAGCACCTGGGCGGCGCCGCGACTACGCAGGAGATGCGCCAGATTGCGGGGCGCGCGACCACGGCGCGCGTTGCTCCCGACAGCCTGCGCGCCAAGGCGGCGGCAGAGCGCAGTCAGACGCAAAAGAAGGTCATCGTCTTCTCGATCGCCATCGCCATCGTCGCGGTCATCGCCTGCGCCGGCGCCATCCTTATCACCACCGCCGGTGAGGGTCTGGGCGAGCGCCCCGAGCCAATCCTTTCGTCGCGCACGACGGAAAGCGATGCAAATGGCAACACCCAGTCGCAAGACCAGCAGGCACAGACGGACGGCACGCAAGACAGTTCCACCTCTACCGATTCGTCCTCGAATACCCAAAACCAATCGCAGGGCGCCGATTCTTCTGTGAACAACAGCGGCGCGCAATCCGGCACGACCGACTCAAGCCAAACGACTGACGGTTCGCAGCCGAACACGGGAGGCCAGACGAGCGACACCACGTCGGGAACGGGCACAGCAGACAGCAACAACAGCAATTCGAGTGGCACCACATCGGGCACGGCATCTGACAGTTCAAGCCAAGGCACGACATCGGACAACTAGGCGCTGCATCCCCAGATAGGCAACCTGTACAACGGACGCGAATCGATAGCGGTTCGCGCCCGTTTGCCTTGGGCGACGAGATGGCAAGCCCTGTGCGATGGTAAGATGCTTTGGTGTGTAAAGAGGAGATTTGCCATGAGCAAGACAATAGTTACGCCCACGCTTTCGCTGGGCAACCACATCTATCTGTATCGCCTGCTGCGCGATGCGATTGGATGCGGCAAGCAAACGTTTATGACGCAGGTCGAGGAGGCACTCGCCGCTGGTGACATGGCCGCTTATGACCTGGGCTTCGAGTCCACGCGCGAGCTGCTCGAGGAGCTCGACGACTGCATTAAGCTGACCGTCTTTAAGGGCGGTCGCCTGTATGCCACCGTCATCGCCAACGAGGCCTGGGATACCGCCCTTGCCAAAGGCGAGGACAAGCCCAAGGCAGCTAAGGGCGCCAAGCAGTCCTACAAAAAGAAAAAGCGCGGCGAGAAGGACCTCAAGGCTGTGCGTCCCAAGCACGTTAAGCGTCCCGAGCCCGAGCCCGTGGCTGAAGTCGCTCCGGAGCCCGAGCCCGAGACAGAGATCGAAGTCGCTATTGAGGTAACGGCAGAAGCCGAAACCGAAATCACCGCTACGACCGATCCCGAAGTCATATCCGAGCAGGAAGCCACTGCGGAGCTCAACGAGGCTCCCAAGTCGACAGCAGAAGAACCCGCTAGCCAACCTGAGGCGTCTGCGCTCCAAAACAGCGATGTCTTTGGCGACGAGGCCGAGGACGATCAGCCCGCCGATCAAGACGCTACCGAGTCGGCGCCGAAGCCCGAGACGCCGCAGCCCGCCATCTCGCTCACGGTCGTCTATGACCCCGAGAACGCCAACGCCGGCATCACCACTATGGCATCCACGCCGATCGAAGCAAAGTCGAGCGTCGAGAATGAGAGCGCGATGCAGGTTGAGTTTGAAACTGCAGCTGTAGACGCGCCCGTCACCGTGAA